>NZ_JAMQJY010000001.1:304514-609028 GCF_023703085.1 Alkalicoccobacillus plakortidis
ATCTACATTCACATCTTGTGTATGCTGCGCGTGGATCCGATGTGTGTGATGTTTATGTACAAGGAAAAATTTTGATGGAAAACAGAGAGCTGAAAACGTTAGATGAAGAGAAAATTCGTTTCGAGGCAAATGATCAATATGAGAAAATTCTTCATTCTTTAACATAAATGGATGCGCGAGGACGTGTGTGTCACGCGCATCCGAATGAGGTATGGGCGAAGGTTTTTGAATTGGATCAGCCATTACTGTTCGGCAGCAGATTGTTCATGTGATTGAAAATAAGAATACGGAAATTCCGTCTGCCGAATACTTACCGGCCAAAGTGTATCCAGAGTATCACCTTGTCGGCTTAAAAGTGACATTGATTGTTTATGCTGCTGATACCAATCGGCTGTTTGCAGGCCGCCTTTGCCTTTTTTCATCTTGCGCGCCCCCCTTCACTGGCGTAAGCTTAGTATGAGTCATACTTCATGAGATATAACAGGCAATACCTACAATGTATAGAATTTAATGAGTACACATAGGAGGAAGCATTATGGGTTCAAAAAAAGAAGTTCTTTCAACAGTTAAAATTCAAAAAGCTCCAGATGTCTATAAAATGGTCGATTCATTAAATCGCACCTTAAAAGATCGCGACCTGCTTTTTGGTCTTGCGTTAGATGAAGAGGACGAGCAGAAAATGGTTTTTACTATTTATAAAACGTAAGTGGAGGATTTTATGAAAAAGTGGATTATCATAGGAATCATTGCGATGGTGGTGCTTTTAACTGGTGTTTCGGTTTATGCTTATTCGACCGTTCGCGCTCCGTTGACAGAAGGATATGAACAAGCTCGCCAAACGATATTGGATTCAGGTGAACTTCAATCTGTAGACGATGTTTCTTATTTTCACGGTGAGGATTCATTTTTTGTTGTAATGGGTCTAGACACAGAAGGTGATCAAGCAATCGCATGGGTCCCACAGGATCAAGAAGATTCTACGACTGTTTTAAAGGAATCAGATGGTATAACACCGGAAGAGGCCCAAAGCATAACAGAGTCAGCGGTTAACGCTTCTAAAATTCAATCCGTAAAATTAGGTAAAGAAGGTAATACTGCGCTGTATGAAGTGAAATATCTAACGGAATCTAATCAACAAGGGTATTATTACCTAACATTTCAAGATGGTTCGTTTATAAAACGATATAGTTTAAATAATGACTAACACTTGATTGTCGAACCTAGTCAACTTATAGTTAAAGAGGACTGTGAGAGGAGAAGATCATGAAATTAGCCAAAAGAGTAGATGCACTTACACCATCAAGTACATTAGCGATTACCGCTAAGGCAAAAGAATTAAAAGCACAAGGTCATGATGTGATTGGACTTGGAGCAGGGGAACCTGACTTTAACACGCCACAGTATATTATTGATGCTGCTGTAAAATCGATGGAAGAGGGGCATACCAAATATACACCCGCCGCCGGATTGCCAGCATTAAAGGATGCTATTATTGGTAAGCTTAAACAGGATCAAGGACTCGACTATCAAGCCCCTGAGGTTTTTGTAGGTACCGGTGCTAAACATGTATTATATACATTATTTCAAGCCTTGTTAGATGAAGGTGATGAGGTTATTATCCCTACACCATATTGGGTAAGCTATCCAGAGCAGGTAAAGCTTGCTTTTGGAGTACCTGTTTATGTAACAGGTCATGAGGAGTTTGGTTTTAAGCTAACGCCAGAGCAATTGGAAACAGCTGTCACAGATAAAACAAAAGCTGTCATCATTAATTCTCCAAGTAATCCAACAGGCGCAATGTATTCACCTGATGAATTAAAAGCGTTAGGAGAAGTCGCCCTTAAACATGATCTCATTATTGTTTCTGATGAAATATATGAAAAATTGATCTATGGTGGCGCATCTCACACATCGATAGCCGAATTAAGTCCTGAGCTGAAGGCACAAACGATTGTCATAAACGGGGTATCAAAATCTCATTCGATGACTGGTTGGAGAATTGGATATGCTGCAGGTGATGCAACGTTAATCAAAGCGATGACAAATCTAGCGAGCCACAGTACATCAAATCCAACAACAAGTGCACAATATGGAGCAATTGCCGCTTATACAAAAGACGATGGCTCTGTAGAAACGATGCGTAAAGCCTTCGAAGAGAGACTAAATGTCGCATATGAAAAGCTCATTCAAATTCCAGGCGTTTCATGTGTCAAACCTCAAGGTGCATTTTATCTTTTCCCAAATGTACGTGAGACGGTTTCATTATGTGGATTTCCAGATGTTGATACGTGGGTGGAAGCACTTCTAGAAGAAGAAAAAGTAGCGCTTGTACCGGGTTCAGGCTTTGGAGCACCAGATAATGTACGTTTGTCGTATGCAACGTCATTAGACCAATTTCTCGCAGCGCTTGAGCGCATTGAACGATTTGTTCTAAGCAAAACAAAAGGATAACACGTTTTATCCTTTTGTTTTAAATACATAGTATGTTTAATTAAATGGAGGATTTAGAATGAAAACAACGATTTCAAAAATTGGATTATATGCAGATCAGGAAGTCACACTTGGTGCCTGGTTAGCCAATAAACGATCAAGTGGTAAAATTGCCTTCTTACAACTACGTGATGGCACAGGCTTTATTCAAGGGGTAGTTGTGAAGGCTGATGTAGGCGAAGAGTTATTTGCCGCAGCCAAAAACTTAACACAGGAAAGTTCAATGTATGTGACAGGAACCGTTCGCACGGATGAGCGTTCTCCATCAGGTTTTGAATTAACAGTCACGAACTTTACAGTAATCAGTGAATCAAAAGATTATCCGATTACACCTAAAGAACATGGAACAGATTTCTTAATGGATCATCGTCATTTATGGCTCCGTTCCAAACGTCAGCAAGCGGTGATGAAGATTCGTGATCAAATTATCCATGCGACGTATGAATTTTTCCATGAGAATGATTTTTCAAAGCTTGATTCACCGATCTTAACTGGAAGTTCACCTGAAGGTACTTCAGAATTGTTTGCTACCAAATATTTTGATGAAGATGCGTTTCTTTCACAAAGTGGACAACTTTATGCAGAGGCAGGGGCTATGGCTCTTGGACGTGTGTTTACATTTGGACCAACATTCCGTGCTGAAAAATCAAAAACGCGCCGTCATCTCATTGAGTTTTGGATGATTGAACCGGAGATGGCATTTGTTGAGTTTGAAGAGAACCTTGAATGGCAAGAGAAGTATGTATCACATCTTGCGGCGTCTGTATTAAAACACAATCAGATTGAATTAAAAACACTTGGCCGTGATGTAACAAAGCTTGAGGCAATTGCTGCTCCATTTCCACGGATCACATATGATGATGCGTTAAAGCTATTACACGAAAAAGGTTTTGATGACATTAGCTGGGGTGATGATTTTGGTTCACCACACGAAACAGCGATTGCAGAGCATTATGAAAAACCAGTTTTTATTACTCACTATCCAACTTCTTTAAAACCATTTTACATGCAGCCTGATGCAAACCGTGATGATGTTGTATTATGTGCTGATTTAATTGCGCCAGAGGGTTATGGAGAAATCATTGGTGGTTCTGAACGAATTCACGATTATGAGCTTCTGAAGCAACGAATTGCTGAACATAATTTGTCAGAAGAAACGTATGAGTGGTATTTAGACCTGCGTAAATATGGTTCAGTGCCACACTCTGGTTTTGGCCTTGGTTTAGAACGTACCGTTGCCTGGCTTTCTGGTGTGGAGCATGTTCGTGAGACGATTCCATTCCCACGTCTGCTTAATCGTTTATACCCATAATAATAGAACTAAAAAAGAGGTCGGTGGTAATTCTAACCGATCTCTTTTTATTTTGCTTGTGTATCCAAGCTAACTTCCATACATGTTATAATAGCTGTTGAGGTGTTTAGAAATGAAGAAGAATCAACTTGTAAAATGGATGTCACAAAAGCAGGTTACCATTCCGGCTTTATTACTTGAGCATTATACTGAATTAGGATTAAATGAGCATGAGTTAATGGCGCTTTTACATATACAATCCTTTATAAATGAAGGTGATGAGTTTCTCACACCGATGCAGTTAAGTGAACGGATGACACTTACTCATGAAGAGTGTACAAAGCTATTAAGTAAACTCATTCGATCACAGTTGCTTTCATTAGAGAAAAAATCCGATGAGACGGGAATTTTATATGAAGCGTACTCTTTAGAACCACTATGGATTCGGTTCATTGAATTACTTGACCAAAAGGAGCACCAAACATCGCAACATGAGTCCAGTGAGCTTGAAGGTAAGCTGTACAAGCAGATGGAGCAAGAGTTTGGCCGCCCGCTATCGCCCATTGAGGGAGAAACTCTTTCTATGTGGCTTGATCAGGACCAGCATCAACCTGAATTGATTTTTGCAGCTTTAAAAGAGGCAGTTATCTCTGGAAAGCTAAACTTCAGATACATTGATCGTATTTTATTTGAATGGAAAAAGAACGGGATCCGAACTACAGATCAAGCACGGGCACATAGTGAGAAGTTTCGAAATCAGACTCAAACCAGGAAATCAAATAAAGAACCAGTTCAATCAGATCGTGTACCTGGGTTTAGCTGTTAGAGCAATCCTAAGAAGGAGTATCTATAAAATGCTAAGTAAAAAAGCAACACTTCATACAATAGAAGTGATGGGAGAATTGTTTCCAGAAGCAGAATGTGAACTAATTCATAAAAACCCATTTGAATTATTAATAGCCGTTGTCTTATCTGCTCAGTGTACTGATGCACTTGTTAACCGAGTGACACCTGGATTGTTTCAAAAATATCAAACACCAGCAGATTATCTCAGTGTACCGGTTGAGGAACTAGAAAATGATATTCGTTCCATTGGACTCTTCCGCAGTAAGGCAAAGAATATTCAAAAGCTGTCTCAATCATTAATTAATCAATATAATGGTGAGGTTCCAAAAACAAGAGATGAATTAGTTGAACTTGCCGGAGTTGGACGTAAAACAGCTAATGTAGTAACGTCTGTTGCGTTTGGAGTGCCTGCAATTGCTGTTGATACACATGTTGAACGTGTAAGTAAACGTTTAGGCATTTGTCGATGGAAGGACAACGTCAAAGTGGTTGAAGAGACCTTAATGAAAAAGCTACCTGAGAATCTTTGGTCAGATGCTCATCATCGTTTGATCTTTTTTGGTCGTTATCACTGCAAAGCCCAATCACCTCAATGTCCAACCTGTCCTTTATTAGAAGAATGTCGGGAAGGGAAAAAACGTATGAAGGAGAGGTTAATTGGATGAGTATTGATATCCCAGAACATTTTTGTCGTGCTCCTTTTTATGATTCAGGTGATCACGTCCTAAAACCAGATGAAACCAATCAATTTGAGCACGGCACATTGCCGCTTTTTTGGTTTGATCTGGTAGAAGGGCAAGATGCACAACACTGGGACAAGCATGAGCTGCTTCCAAAATTGTTTAAGAGGTGGCACGAGTTGGACGAGATATTATCTGTGTATCATGAACAAGAGAACAAACAAGAGGTCGCACGTTTCACCCCGGAATTTACAGCATTAGTGATAGAAGCGTTCTTTTGGATTAATGATAAACGTGTCCCCACATTAATAGAAGTGGAAGATGAGGTCGCTAAATTAGCGTATATACCGCCAAATAGTAAGGATCGTCTGGCCTTTGTACTAATCGCACCACATCGGTATCGCTGTTATATTCAGATGAGGTCTTTAATGGAAGAGCTAGAAAAACTAAATGCAAGGCTTAGAGTGATGGAGGCTAGGAGTAAGTAGAGAGAGGGGATCCAACTGTAATGGAACAACAGATGACACCTACGATCGAGTGGACAGAAGCAGAAAAACAACGATTTGCTATTATTAATCGAAAACAAACAGAAAAACGTTACCAAGTGGCTTTTTGTGGCCACTTTTCAGCTGGTAAATCCACCATATTAAATGAATTTATTGGCTCAGACGTATTGCCAACAAGCCCAATCCCAACAAGTGCAAATTTAATTTCGATTCAACATGGTGATTTAGGTTTAGTTGTTAAATCACGAGATGGGAACAATCAAAATTGGAAAGGGCAGATTCCATGGGAAAAAGTTGCGGAATGGGGCAGAGATGGAGTTGGAATTGAAGAAGTTGCGATTTATGCGCCACTCCCTTTTTTAGAAAACGATGCAGCTGTATTTGATACACCTGGAGTTGATTCAACGGACCCTACTCACCAATCGATTACGATGGAAGCGCTCTATTCGATGGATCTAATTGTCTATGTGATGGATTATAATCATGTGCAATCTGAAACGAATCTGTACTTTTTGAAGCAACTTAGTCAAGAGAAAAAGCCACTTTATATTGTGATAAATCAAGTCGATAAGCATGATGAATCAGAGCTCTCCTTTACTGAATTCAGTCAAAGTGTAAAATTGGTGTTTGAACAATGGAGTATTCGAACATCAAGAATTTTTTACACAAGCATGAAAAAAAGAGAGCATAAGCATAATCAATTTCCTGAATTTGAACAAGAGCTTAAAGCAATTATGTATCAAGGCAGACAGCTGGCTGAACAATCTGTAACTCGTTTAAAGCAAGGCTTTTATCTAAGCCAAGCAGCAAGGCTGACAGAAGAAGGGGAAGCAAGTGTTGAGCAGGTTGTTGAGCAAATGGAAGAACAAGGGTTTCAGGAATCTCAATTGGTCAAACAAGCCGAATTGATCGTAGAGAGAGATTGGTTACTAGGCGCAAAAAAACATTTTATCGATAGGTTTGAGAGTGAGTGGTCTCCTTTATTTAAGCAAGTCACAATTTTTCCAGCAACAACAACGGATTTAACTAGAAGCTGGTTAGAATCCATCGAACCATCATTTAAAATGGGTCTCTTATTTGCGAAGAAAAAAACAGAAGAAGAACGTGAGAACCGGTTACAGAAACTGATTCAAGAGACGCAGGATAAGGTGAACAGTCAGCTTGTGTTTCATTTGCAGCAATCGTTTGAACAGGTAGAGAGATATACGTTAAGTAATAGTGATGAAATTGATAAGCTAATCGAACATTTCTCATTTGAGATCACACCACGCTTTTTTCAGGAAAACGTAAAAACTGGAACTAAAAATCGCGAGTATGTGTATACCTTTACAAGAGAACGAACAGACGCAATTGTACGTGGAATGAGAGAGCAAGCGAGAATCATTGTTGAAAAGATGGCAGAAGGTCAAGAAACATATTGGGCAAAGCAACTGAAAGACGTTGAATCAGAACTTCGAACGTTAGAAGAAGTTGAGGCGTATGCAAAAAAAGTAACGAACATTAAACAGGAGTATGAAGAACTTGTCCATGAGTGTGAAAACATCGCAGCAACGTTTGATGATGAAGGCTTATTAGAACAGAAAATAGATCAAGCAAAACAACAGGATGTTCCAGAGGATAGAGGAACTGACATTGAGTGGATTCAAACGAATGATCACACATCTGTTGATAAAGCAAAAGAGCCTGATCACGAAGAGTTACAAGTCAATACGTCAACTTATGATGCCAGTTGGATCAGTCCGCTTAAAGAAATTGCTCACTTTAATCAGAAAACCGAAGCATTACAGTTTGACCGATCACAGCTATTATCTCGAATCAATCGAGTTGAAAACCAATCATTTATCATTTCGTTATTTGGTGCTTTTAGTGCGGGGAAATCGAGCTTTGCCAATGCACTTTTTGGTGCAAACGTTCTGCCCGTTTCACCTCATCCAACAACGGCTACAGTGAGTACAGTTAAACAATCGGATGACAAACATGAAACTGGAACAGCAACTGTTCAAGTGAAGTCAGAAACTGAATTGTCCGAGGAAATCCGGATGGTGGCAACTAAACTAGATCTAGATGTCACGTTAGAGTCCATTTCAAAATGGTCCTTTACGTCTTCCCAAAACTTATCAGGCTGGCAAAAAACATATGCTGAATATTTACATGTGTTAAAGAAAAGTTTGGCTCGTACGACATGGGACTTAGGTGAGAGTTTTGCAGTTAGCCATCAAGATTTACGAGAATTAGTTGCAGAAGAACAATTTGCATGCTTATTACATTCAGTAACGGTTTATCATGACTGTGAATTCACACTGAAAGGCCTCATCCTTGTTGATACGCCTGGTGTAAATTCAATTCATGGTAGACATACCAACGTTGCGTTTAATCAATTAAGGCAGTCGGATGCGATTTTTTATGTGACTTATTACAATCATGCTTTTTCAAAAACGGACCAGTTGTTTTTAGAGCAAATGGGTAAAATTAATGAGTCATTCCAAACGGATAAATTATATTTCATTGTAAATGCGGCTGATTTAGCGAGTGGTGAAAGAGAATTACAAGGGGTTAAGCAGCATGTATCTGAGCAGCTGCAAACATTAGGTATAAAACAACCTCGGCTTTACACAGTCTCCAGCAAACAAGGATTAAAAGCGAAACTGGATGAAACAAACTCAGTTACAGACTTTTCTCGTTTTGAGGAGTATTTTTATCAACAGATTGTGCAAGAGCTTAAATCATTAAGTTATCGACTTCTTGAGGATGAAACGAAACGATATCTTAATAAGTTACAAGAAAGTGTTCAATACGCACGTTCTGAAAAAGCACAGCAAGAGCAAATTCGTAATCAGCTTGCCATTGATATTCGTAAATGGAAAGAGGACATTGAGGAATCAAATGCCCAACCAATCGCAACCAAAATCAAACAGGAAGCAAGCCAACTATTTTTGTATTTACGAGAAAGAATGGGGTACAGACTTCGGGATGAATTCTCGGAATATCTAAATGTGGCAACGATTCGTGGGAAAAATAGAAAAGAAAAGCGGTTTGTGATTGAACAAATGATTGCAGAGTGGACGCAAGAAGCTGAATTCTTTCTAGAACAAGAATGCAGTGCAACTCATATTCGATTATCAGAAGCTCTCACACAGGCATGTAAACAATGGATGAAAGATTGGGAGAAACGACTGCAACAGAAAAGGCCAACATTTTATCTTTTGTCTGAACTTGAGCAAATGGACTTAGCTGTTCGGAAACCAGACTTTTCTTTAACAATTGAACCTGAGAAGTATTCATCAATTTATACAACAGATAAGGCGTTTTTTGAAGGACAACAGATTCGAACGTTAAAGGAACAATTAATTGCTGATGGCACAGATTCGGCAGGTGTGATCCTTTTAAAAGAAGAAGAAAAAACAAACCAACAGCTTGATTTAAACATGAATCAACTTGAAGGACATGTAAAGTCTTTATTAAAAGAAGCATTAACAAGAGAACTGGAGCAGCTTGATGCGTTAACTCACGAAGAGGTGATTACTTCGCTTGCGACTGAATATCAAGAGCTGAGTGAGTACGTTCCGAAGTAACAGGTCTATAACCAAGTGTATGTACGAAGCGAAAGCAATAGTATGTACTAATTATTGAACAAAAAAACGAACCGTGATGTTTGACCCACGGTTCGTTTTTTGCGTTAGCTAAAACATTTCTGTCTCAGCTTCTATTAACTTTTTTTTATTCATCTGATTCTTCATCTGGTGGAGTTTCGGGTTCTGAATCTGAAGGTTCGCCGTTGTCATCTCCGTTTGATCCATCATCTCCATTACCGTTTCCATTATCATTACCATTTCCGCCACCGTTGTTTCCATCGTCACCATTACCTGGGTTGTTTCCATTATTGTTGCCATTTCCCGAATCGCCTTCACCATTATCTGGTTGGTCTTCACCGTTGTCGGCATTTCCATCATCAGGTGTTCCATTATCGTTCTCATCAGGTGTTTCTTCTGGCTGATTCTCTTCCTCAGGAATTTCTTCCTCCACCGGTTCTTCTTCTTCCTCTTCTTCTTCAACAGCAGGCACACTCACACTTGCTGTAGCCGGGTTGCTGCGTAGGTCGGAATCTTCATTAGAGACAGCCGTGACAGAGAACTGATAGGTTGAGCCAGGTTCTGTATTTGTATAAATCGATTGTTCATCTGAGGTATTCTCAATGATTTGGTTACTGCCACCATCAGTTGAAACCTGTACCTCAAAGCTAACATCCACATCCACAGAATTTGGGTAATTCAGCTAACTATAATTTGCTCTGATGATTCATCATAGGAAGCTTGAAGTCCAGTAGGACTAGGTAGCTCTTCTAATTCTTCTTCCTCTTCTTCTTCATAGGTTTCCGATTCTTCTGTCGGTTCAGCGCCACGAACAAACAGCTCTGTCACAATTTCGCTTTGTGGTGTACCAGAACTCGGTAACTTCTCCGTACCACGTTCTACTCGACGTTCAATAACAGAATCTGGTTTCACAAAATCTGATGACTCTTTACCAGCAGAAATCTGCTCCATCACAGATTTAAAAATGTGCTGGGCAATTCGGTTTTCGTTGTTATCACGGTTGATGTAGTTACCTTCTTTTACACCATCATATCCAGTCCAAACAGCTGCTGTGTAGTTTGTTGAATAGCCAGCAAACCATGAATCTGGTGAACCGCTACTCGGGATGTTATGTTGCTCTCTCTGTGCTAGCGTAAAATTGGTTGTACCCGTTTTTCCCGCGAGAGGAACACCTGCTACATTAGCTTGTTGTCCTGTACCAGAAGAAACAACTGTTTTTAACATATCGGTGATCATATAGGCAGTATAATCTTCCATTGCTTTAACAGGTTCTGGTTCTAGATTAATTTCTCGGTCATCCGCAAACACAATTTTTCGGATAGTATGGGGTTCTGTAAAAGTACCACCATTTCCGAAGGCTGCATAAGCGCCGGCCATATCTTTAGTTGATACCCCTTTATCAAATCCACCTAATGCATAGGCTTCTTGAAAAGTCTCTTCATGATCAAGAGTAAGTAATTGTTTAGCAAATGGTTCTGCTCGTTCCAAGCCAACCTCTTGTAGTGCTTTAACAGCAGGTACGTTTTGTGAGCTAGAGAGGGCAGAGCGCATAGAAATGGCTCCTTTATATGTTCCTCCAAAGTTTCCAAATTCATCTCCATTTGAGTACTCATGTGGCTCATCTACAAGAACATGCGCCGTTGACCACTGTAAATATTCAATCGCAGGTGCATAATCTAGTATTGGCTTAATCGTTGAACCTGGCTGACGAGTAATATCTGTAGCATAGTTAAAGTCATTTCGGTTACTTGATTGCTGACGACCACTTCCAATCGCTTTAATTTGACCGTTTGTGGTGTCCATTAATGTAATACCTGCTTGGAAGTCAGGGTTGTCAGGGTAGTTTGTGATAATCTCATCACTTTCCAGCACATTTTCAACATGCTCCTGAGCATCTGTATCAAGACTTGTATAAACTTGTAATCCAGAATTATAGATATCGTTCACAGTAAAGTCGTCATTTTCTTCCAGCTCTTTAAGCACCTCACTATAAAAGGCAGCGTATGGAGAGGTAGTGTCAGTCTCTGTATAATCGATTTGATCTTCAATTGATACATTTCTTGCTTCTTCGGCTTCCTCTGCTGTGATTTTCCCTTGTTGTTCCATTAACCCGATAATGAGATTACGTCTAGATTCAGCATTCTCTGGATTTTGAATTGGATCATAATAGCTTGGGCGACGAGGAATACCCGCTAAAAGGGCAGCGTCAGCAATCGATAACTCATCCAATGATTTGTTAAAGTAGGTTTCGGCCGCAATTTTTACTCCATAACCTGCTCGTCCTAAATATATTTGATTTAAATACATGGTAAGTATTTGATCTTTTGAATATTGCTGCTCTAGCTTAATGGCTAGATACTGTTCTTGAACTTTTCGTGTTAAAGCTTTTTCGTTATTTAAAAATAGATTTTTAACTAGCTGTTGTGTAATTGTACTAGCACCTTCAGCCCCAAAGCCTTCTGTGATATTTGCACGAACAGCACCAAGCAAGTCGACGTAAATCAATCCCAAAATGATCATAAAAGCGCATATCCTCAACGGAAATAATGGCATCTTTTAAGTTCTCTGGTAATTCATCATAGGAAGCATTAATTCGTCTTTCACCTGTATCTAATAATGAAACCAATTCATCGTCCTGGTCATAAATTGAAATGGGTTGAGCAAGCATTAATTTTTCTTCATCAAGATCTGGAGCACCTGCAATAATCACTCCTGCGGTCACTCCACCAGCAATAATACCAACTGCTGCTAACACGACAAGAGTCATAAAAATCTTTTTAACTAAACCTCTTTTTGGTTTGCCATTTGATTTCTTTTTCTTATTAGATGACTCTTGCATACGTGCTTGTCTACGACCTTGCCTTGTATTTTGATCAGACATTTCGTATCTTCCTTTCATTGTTTGTTCAAGTTAGATAGATCTTTTGAACAATGCTTAAGTAATCAAGTCTTGGAGTAAGGCCTAAGGATATCTTGTGACCATAAGATTGGATATCTTTTTTAGGTATTGATTTTCGTTCTTCTTGGTTTTCATAGCAGTGGATCAATTGTTTAGCATCTACTAAAAAGACTTCATCCGTTAGTGAAAAGCGTAAAAGCACAAAACAGATGCCTTTTTGAGATAAGACTTGCTTCATATGTGTAATTTGGTGGTCGTGGAAGTTTTGCAAAGGAAAGGATGTTTTATTTTTGGTTTCCTTCGCTTCGAAATCTATATAGTGACCATTAAATACGCCATTATAATCTGTTGTAGACGCTTGTTTAAAATAAGCCTCCTTAATGACAGCTGCACTTCTTTTAGGATAATGCACATCAACAATTTGCACGGGCGTAGGTTTTTTGTGGATGACTGCAACTCCTCTATCTAAATAATAAGCATTGGAGTGGTTAATATCATCCTCAAGTGTCATTCCGCGATTGCTGTATGTGTTGGTTTTGCCCAAAGTTGGTTTCTTTTTTGTATCTGATTGAATAGCTGCGTATTTCTTTCCATTGGGGTAACGGATTGCCATACCGTAAATCACCCTTTCCAAGCTTGAATTGTATGTTTTGGCATGAAGACGTAGAACCTACCTAAGAAGGTTCAAACCGTATCATACCACATCACACATAAAAGTGTGTGTAATGAAAACATAAGTTCGTGAAAAAGTCATGAAAGGTGTAAATCAATGAGAAAAGAACCTCAGCCATTTCGGCAAGTTAAAAAAACGATTACAAATCAAGTTGATAAAGCAAATAAAGACAATCTTACTCGCACAGCTTTTTATGAACGATTTTATAAAAAACATCCAGAGATTAGATGGTCTCTACTCGCTGGTTTAGTCTCAAGAAATGCAGGCTGGAATATGACGGATCTCGCTAATCAGTGGTTTCAAGTGTTATTAAGTGAAAAAGACCGAACACGCTTGTTTTCCATTTATGAAACAGGAAACTGGACCATTTTTGATGATGCATGTCCACAATTACTCGTGTATGAACACTCAAAACGTGTAGGGCAGCCTTTGTTTGATTTGTTAGGTGAATTTGGTGTCTCTGCATTTATGGTTCAAGAATGGAACAGATTCTGGTTAGAACATGATGAAGAGAGACTTTGTACCGCTTTAATTATTAATGAACAGCATGTATTAGAATCAGCTGTTATTCAGAAGAAATTGTTTAAATCAATTATCTCCTCAAAATTATTTTTTCAAATAGAACAGCATACTCATTTTAGTTATGTGTTGCTTCCAACGATAGAAGGGCAGCTCTATACTTTATACGTACGGCAATTCGAGCAGGTTTCAAAACGAATTAAATTAGGTAAGCAGTTAGCGTATCTTTTGTTTCATCCTGACCTGCATCAGTCGATATCCTTTTTTATGGATCAGAATCCTCATTCTGGTTCGCGCAGAGATTATTTTAAACAAATGAGTTGGTCACCACGTGTGGAAAGTGCCTGCTTGCGTTTGGTCTATCCAAAAATAAATCACAAAATAGAAAGTCGAGTGGATTGGTATTCAAATCACAAGAACATCTCTGCATATTTTTTACCGATTAAAGAGTGGGTTCCCGTCCCCCGCGAAAAATGGGTAAAGCATAAGTGGATGATGATCTACATGGCAATGAAGACCAAAAAATGGGTAACGTCCATTGTCGAGTCAAAATCAGATAAACAAAACAAGCCAGCTCAGAAGTGAAGAGCTGGCTTGTTTTGTTTGTTATTCAGCAGGTTTATTGGGGCCGCCAAGTTTTTTGTCAGTAATGTTTGTAGGATTGATTGTAGTCTTCTGTTGTTTATCTGTCTGTTTATCACGATTTCGTTTTTCTTTCATGAAAATCACTCTCCTTTCTACTGTTTGATTTTAGTATGGCGAACCATTGCTAAAACATGTAGAAAAAGTCGAACAAAGCAATAGATATACTATGTTTGCCGAATGAATACTAGTTTTGTCAGCAGTGCAGGTGGATGGGGACATAAAGGAGAATGAAGAGAGCAAGAGCCAAAGACATAAAGGTATATTCGTAAAATAAAAAGGAGGAAGGCAGATGGACGGATCCATTAAAACGAAGGACATCTCTTTGAAAATAGGGGTGAATCCAACAACCGTGCAGCGTTGGACTAAATATTTTAACATTCGGTGTGAGCAAAACGAGCTTGGGCATTACTTTTATACGGAAGAACAAGTGAAAACACTACTTTTCATTAATCAGCAATTGAAGTCAGGTAAAAAAATGAAGGAAATCCAACTTGATCAGGGTTATACAAAGAAACAAGCAACACCTCAAACAAGTCCGTCGGTTTCTTCTGCTGAGTACCAAGAGAAATTACACGAGATGATGACACATATACAAGAAATTGATGCTAAACTTTCTCAAAAAGCAGATGAGGTCGTGAGTTATCAGTTACTCAAACACCGTTCAGAGATGGATGAAATGTCGGTTTTATTAAAGCGTCTGGAGAATCGATTAATTCGAATGGAAGCATGCCAATCCATTGAACGTGATAAAGAAGACTCACTTCCCATGGCGTCAGGTGGCACTAATCGAAAAGGTTGGAAAACGTTCCTTCATTTCTTTTCCTTTTAAGTAAGGCTATCCTTTGCTACACTTGTAGCTGGAGGGATCAGGATGGATTCAGAAAACAGAAATCAATTGATAAAACATACGAATCGTTTGTTGGAAATGAATCAGTATGCAGAAGATATATATTTAAATCACACGAGAACAGAAGGGTACGAGGTTGATTTTTTTGGCTTAGTTAAACCTTTTGCGGAAGAGGCAAAAGTAGTATCTGAGGAATGGTTACCACTAGCAGAAGAGTTAGTGAAAGAACATAACCCGAAAGATTTACATGCGAATCAGCTTGTACAAACTGTTGATAATTTTGAAGTCGTTGCGATAAAGTCGTTTTATCCAAAAACAAGTCGCAAAACTCAGATCGAAACATTTAAAGCCGTTGATTATGTTTTGAGACAGGTTGAGGATTTGTTGAAGACAGAGTAGTGACGCGAAGCTTGGCAGATTAAACAACGAAAGATCCTTAGTTGAGGATCTTTCGTTGTTTTGGTTTAGGTATCCTAATTAACATAAGGGGGGATAGCAGTCAATTCGCTCCCGGGATGAGGGGCACGCTTTCCGTGGGCGGCGCCCGCCCGCCTAATTTGGCTTAGTTAAATCATTTCAACCTTGCCCGTAATTCCCACTGGAGTCGACCTACATGTAAATTTGCGCAACTTGCAAATTAGCATTCGACCCTTAAAATCAAAAAAACGAACGATCCTCTTTAAAAGAATGCGTCCGTCGTTTGATATTAATTATTATCTCGTACAGAATAAAACATCATAAGTGCAAGTGTAGCAAAAGATAAAATGGCAAGTACTGTTACAAATGTTCCCATTGGTTCGGATTCTGCTGCTTCAGTTGCCGCGTTAACCGCTTTCAATGGAACCAAGGCTAAAAGAAGTGCAATAAGTGACATCCAGGTTGTTTTCATCCACATACCTAACCCCTCCGTTTCGTTTATCTCTTCATAAGTATAAAAAACAAATGAGCGTAAAGCAATGAGAATCGTTTTATTTCAAAAAGAGTGTAGAAACTATCAGGCTGTTACTTATCAAACCCATTTTAGTGTGTTAAAATGGATCATATTTACACGTAATGTATCGAAAATAAGATTAGTCACTGTCAGTAATCTTTACGGGCAAAGCGACGAAAGGATTTAGTAGAATGAGTACCGTTCATTTAGAAGACATTATGATTGCGCATCAACGGATTAAAGACGTTGTCACGCATACGCCTCTGCAGTTGGACCAGGTTTTATCAGAGCGGTATGACTGTAATGTGTATCTGAAAAGAGAAGACCTTCAAGTCGTTCGTTCCTTTAAAATAAGAGGAGCTTTTTATCAAATTTCAAGCCTAACTCAAGAAGAGTTGAGTAAAGGTGTTGTATGTGCAAGTGCAGGGAACCACGCACAGGGTGTCGCTTACTCCTGTCAGGCTCTGAAAATTAATGGTACCATTTTTATGCCAACCACTACTCCAAGGCAAAAGGTTGATCAAGTAAACTTTTTTGGTAAAGAATTTGTTAAGGTTGTTCTTGTTGGAGATACATTTGATGATTCTTATAATGAAGCGATGGTTTATTGTGATGAACATGATATGTCCTTTATCCATCCATTTAATCAAGAAAAAATCATTGTTGGCCAAGGCACAGTTGGAATGGAAATCTTAAATGATACCGAGTGTCAGATTGACTACATTTTTTCCTCTATCGGTGGTGGGGGATTAATAAGTGGCATCAGTACATATATAAAAAGTGTTAGCCCTTATACAAAAATGATCGGCTGTGAACCTCTAGGAGCTGCTTCGATGAAGGAATCCTTAAAGCAAGGAAAAGTTGTCGAGCTTGAACAAATAGACAAGTTTGTTGATGGTGCAGCTGTTAAACGCGTAGGGGATTTAGCATTCGATATCTGTAAAGAGACACTAGACGATATCATCTTAGTTCCTGAAGGGAAAATCTGTACCACCATTCTTGAACTCTATAATCAAAATGCGATAGTAGCTGAACCAGCAGGAGCGATGCCAATTGCAGCGTTAGACTTTTATCGTGAGCAGATAAAAGGAAAAACGGTTGTTTGTGTTGTGAGTGGAGGCAATAATGATATCGGGAGGATGGAAGAGATGCGTGAACGTTCATTAATTTATGAAGGACTTCAGCACTATTTCATGATTCAGTTTCCACAGAGAGCTTGGTGCACTACGTGAATTTATTCAAGAAGTGCTTGGACCTGAAGACGATATTACACGCTTTGAATACACCAAGAAGAATAATCGTTCAAATGGACCTGTTTTAATTGGGGTTGAACTTGCTTACAACAAGGATTATGGTCGCTTAATTGATCGATTAAAAGAGAGAAATTTTGAGTATCAGGAAATTAATAAGGACGAGAATCTATTTCATCTGTTAATTTGATAATGAGTTTAAAACAAACAGTACGGGAGTCTCATTCCGTACTGTGTTTTTTTGGGATTTTCAGTTGGTTCGGTTTTGGCTATAGCGTCGCTCGTGCTATACTAATAGGCAAATGATAGAGAAGGGGTTTGTTTAGATATGCGCTTAGAGAATAAAAAAGTTCTAGCTGTTGTTGATGAAGAATTTGAAGATCTAGAGTTATGGTACCCGATTCTTCGTCTGCAGGAAGAAGGCGCAACGGTAGAGCTTGTTGGGGAAAAGCAAAATCATACCTACATTGGTAAGTATGGTGTGCCCGCAACGACAATCTATTCATATGAGCAAGTAGAAGCAAGTGATTATGATGCGATTCTTGTTCCTGGTGGTTGGGCACCTGATAAATTAAGACGTTATCCAAAGCTTTTAGAAATTGTAAAAGAGATGGATCAAGCTCAAAAGCCGATTGGACAAATTTGTCATGCTTGCTGGGTATTGATCTCTGCCGGTATATTAAAAGGGAAAAAAGTAACGAGTACCCCAGGAATCCGCGATGATATGGTAAATGCAGGAGCCGAATGGGTAGATGAAGCAGTTGTTGTGGATGGTCATATTGTCTCAAGCCGCCGTCCCCCTGATCTACCTCCTTATGCAAAAAGATTTGCTGATCTTTTATCGGAATCCTAATAACGAATAATGGAGAACAAGACTCATGGAATTTCATTTTCTCGGTACCGGAGCAGGGGTTCCCTCGCTCCAACGAAATGTTAGTAGTTTAGCCATTCGTTTTTTACAAGAAAGAGGCACTCAATGGCTAATTGATTGTGGGGAAGCAACACAGCATCAGCTAATGAAATCGGCTATATCACCTTCACGAATTGATAAGGTTTTTATCACACATTTGCATGGTGACCATATTTACGGACTTCCAGGATTTTTGGGAACTCGCTCGTTTCAAGGAGCAAGTAGTCCGCTAACGATTTATGGACCTGCTGGCTTAGAATCCTTTATACATGCAGCCCTTTCTGTTTCAAGAACACAACTCAGGTATGAGCTAGATATTGTTGAAGTTCATCATGGGCTAACGATTGACGCTGGTTTTGCTACCGTAACGGTTTGTCAGCTCCAAGCATACAATTGATAGTTATGCCTACCGGTTGGAAGAGAATAATAAACCAGGTGAGCTTCATGTAGAGAAATTACGTTCATTAAATATCCCTCCCGGACCAATCTACCAACGAATTAAACAAGGTGAAATGGTTTCATTAGAGGATGGTCGTGCGATAAATGGGGCTGATTTTATTGGTTCGCCCAAAAAGGGACGCGTAGTTGTCATAGCTGGAGACACGCAGCCAATTCCTGAAATGGTTGAATTTGCAAAACATGCTGATTTATTAATACATGAGGCAACATTCCGTTCAGGATTGGAAGCTAATGCCCACGAATTTGGTCATTCTACTATTGCTGATGCGGCAAGCATTGCAAAAGAAGCACAGGTTAACCAATTAATTCTCACGCATATCAGTTCACGTTACTTAAATGAGGAAGATGAGTTTCAACAAGAAGCACTTGATTCTTTTGAAAACACGTGGATTGCGAAGGATTTGGCTGTCTTTCATCTAGACACCATTCAAGAGTAATGCCGAGCGTTTGTTTTAGGAGGAATGATGTTGATAGAACGATCTGAAGGTGAAATAACTAAACGGTTAGAAGAAAAAGATGAGCTAGTCATTGTGTTTGTTCATACACCATTATGTGGGACTTGTAAACGAGCTGCATCAATGCTTACCATCTTGGAGCAGACATATGAAGAGTTAGAGATTAATCAGTTAAATATTAATCAATATCCTTCCTTTGCGCAAACATGGCAAATTCAGAGTGTTCCTTGTTTGCTTATTTTTCAGAAGGGCTTAGGCGTTGAACGTCGATATGCATTTCAATCAATTCCAAGCCCTTCACTCATTACTTCAACCATACACAACAAATAAAATTAGTGTTACAACGACAAAAGGAGAGTGACAGTATGTCCATGCATTATGATGAATATATGAAACAAGTCGTATTACCAATGAGAGCCGAATTATCGGAGAATGGATTTAAAGAGTTATTATCTGCATCTGATGTGGATGAATACATGGAGCAGGCTGAAGGGACAACACTTGTTGTTGTTAATTCTGTATGTGGTTGTGCAGCTGGGTTGGCTCGCCCCTCAGCAGTAACTTCATTAATGCATGATCATAAACCAGATCATTTAGTGACGGTTTTTGCAGGACAGGACAAAGAAGCGACAGCACAGTTCCGTTCGTATATTTCTGAAGTACCACCTTCTTCACCCTCTATGGCTTTGTTTAAAGGAAAAGAATTGGTTCATTTTATTCCACGAGATGAAATTGAAGGTCATGAACCTGAATCGATTATTCGAAACCTAGCACTAGCTTATAATAAGTTTTGTGCAAACGAGGCATAACAATGCGACCGGCACCATCCTTTACTTTGCAAAACGATTTGACGAACGAGAGCTGTTCATTGCAGCAGTTCTCAGGTCAAGCTGTCATGCTGACATTTTGGACAAGCTGGTGTCCTGATTCGAGGGTAGACCTTGCTCTTAAACAACGTTTGTTTCAAGCGATGGATCAATCAAAAATGCAAATGCTCATGATTAATGTAACAGCAAGAGAGCGTATTGAAGATCTTAGTGCATTTGTACATGAACAAGGTTATACATTTCCTGTTTTGCTAGATGAGGGTCGAACGGTTTACGATTTATATAAATGCCAAGGGGTTCCGACTACGATCTTCATCAATTCGCAGCAAGAAATCGAATCAGTTTTAGGGGATCAAGCTTCGTTTCAAGAGGTAACAGAAGGGTTAGCGTCCTTATTAAAATGAAAAACGTCCTCAGGTCAATATAATGGCCTGAGGACGTTTTTTAATGTTAGCTAGCTTTTATGGACGAACGCCATAAAAAATGACCGTACCAAGTTGTTTTAGGTTTGGATAACCACTTTGGCGATACAACTCTACTACATGTTCTCTGTTATAAGGAACACGATTTAAATGAAAGCGGTGCCGACCTTCTTCGACATCAATAACTAGGTAAGAGGCGAGTGGGTGCCCGTCAAATGGCAGTCCAACACTACCTGTATTAATGACACTTTTTCCGTGAAGTGAACGTACATAAGGGATATGTGTGTGGCCGTATACATAGATATCGGCTTCATCTTTTTGCATAATGACATTTTCAATGGCTTCAGAGTCATCGACATTCACGATATCATATAAGCTATCAGGTGTAGCGTGGAAGGCGTGAATGATGGAATCCAATTCATCGAGTACAAATTCTTTTGGAAGTTGCTTCAAATATTCTAGATCCTCTTCGGATAACCTTTGCAAGGTCCAATTGCGTTCTTCGTTTAAAATCGTCAAAGCTTCTTCAGGGAAATCTCCCTCCCTAAAACCATCTGTAAGCCACTCGTCTGCATTTCCTTTAATTACTTCAACAGACTCAAGACCTTGGATTAACTCAAGCACTCTTTTAGGTTCAGGGCCTCTAAAACATAGGTCACCTAATATGTAAATCTTATCAATTTCCTGCTGGTTCAGTTCGTTTAGTACGGCTTCTAGTGCAGTAGCGTTTCCATGAATATCTGATAAAAAAGCGAGTTTCATATCTCTATTACCTCCTTTTAAGTATAGTGTAACAGAGAATCATAAAAAAAGCGTGTTCAAACCTATCACCTCAAGTGGGTACAATTGTTTATCAACCCAAACTTGTGTTAAAATCGGGCTATGCAACGTCGAGAAGGAGGAGATAGCATTGAAAATTATCTCAATTGAACCAACACCAAGTCCAAATACTATGAAGTTAATTTTAAGCGAACATCTAAAGGGTGGTTCCCAAAATACATATCACGTATCTAATTATGAAGGTGCACCAACTTTTATCCACTCTTTATTTGAGATAGAAGGAGTAAAGTCGGTTTATCATGTAGCAGACTTTTTAGCGATCGATCGCCATCCGAAAGCAGACTGGAAAGTGATTCTCCCTCAGGTCCGGGAGGTATTTGGGGAAGATGCCGAAGCAGTAAAAGATGAACAATCATCACTTGATGGATTTGGCGAAGTAACCGTTCAGCTTCAACTATTTAAACAAATTCCTATGCAAATAAAGTTAACAGATGGAGAACAAGAAAAAAGGCAAGGTCTGCCTGAACGATTTGCACTTGCGGTCGCAGATGCGCAGCAACCGGATGATAATGTAGTAATGGAAAGAAAGTGGCAGGACCACGGTATTCGTTACGGAGAGCTAGAGAGTATTGCACAAGAAATAGCAGAAGAAATCTCGGCTACCTATACACAACGTCGTTTGGATGCCCTTGTGAAGCAAGCAACATCTCCTGAAGAAACGGTATCTAATGCATTCCTTGATCGATATACAGTCACACTTGAAATGCTAGATGCAGAGGACTGGCGTGAGCGTTATGCAGCGCTTGATCAGATGGATCCAAAACCATCAGATCTACCAGTTTTAGAAAAAGCATTAGAAGATGAAAAAGCATCTATCCGCAGATTAGCTGTTGTTTATATCGGAATGCTTGAGGAATCGGATATTTTGCCTTACCTATATAAAGCACTTGAGGACCCTTCCATTACCGTAAGACGAACAGCAGGAGACTGTGTGTCTGATCTTGGAGATCCTGCTGCTATTCCAGCAATGATTAAATCGCTTCAAGACAAAAGTAAATTGGTTCGATGGAGAGCTGCAATGTTCCTATACGAAGAAGGAGACGAATCAGCACTAGAAGCATTAAAAGTATCTGAATCAGATCCTGAATTCGAAGTAGCTTTGCAAGCTAAAATGGCCTTAGAGCGTATTGCTGGTGGAGAAGAAGCCAAGGGTTCTGTGTGGAAACAAATGACAGAAGCTCGTAACCAACAGGAGGAATCTTAATGTCAGTCGAAGAAGAACTACTTAGTGAGTTTGAAGAAAAACAGATGAAAGATTTAATTGAAATGATGGAAGATGCAAAATCGGGTCATCTTAAAGAAGTCGAATTGGTCGAATCGATTGGTTTGTTATATGATCAAACATTAAATCAAAAACTTCTTACTTGGTTAAAAGAGCAAGGTGTAGAGCTTATTTATGTAACAGATGATGAAGAGGTAAATGAATAATGAGAGAAGAGCCGACACAGCGACTCTCCAAAAAATCAATTACGATATGGCGAATTCAGCGTAGTTTGGAGGGACTAATGCTGCTAATTTTGCCAATTGCATATGCGGTTTCTTTGAATTACTTTGACTGGCCAATCTGGATCCTTTTTGTTTTAATAGGCATTTTACTTTTATATATAGTAGCATTAATCCTCGTTTGGCCACCGATTCAATGGAGGCGTTTTCGGTACCAAGTGCTTGAACAAGAAATTGACATTGTGCAAGGGGTTTTAATTGTTCGTCGTACATTGGTACCCATGACTAGGATTCAACATGTAGAAACAGAGCAAGGCCCAATTCTTAGAAGGTATAAAATGGCTTCTGTTGAAATTCAAACAGCAGCAACCACGCATCGTATTCCAGTTCTTCCTATTGAAGAAGCGGATGAGTTACGAGATCAGATCGCCAGACTTGCGGCGGTGGCACTTGATGAATAATTTGAAGCGACTGCACCCGTCAGACATGCTTATATCACTTGTTTCAGCAATTAAAAGCTCTATCCTTCCTATTATCGCAACACTTGTTATTGGAGCAGGGAATGATAACTCGTATTTTAGTTATTTATGGATTTTGATTTTAGTGTTTGCGGTAGTCAGTTCTGTTCTAACATGGTTTACCTTCTACTATCGTTTGCAAGAAGGTGAACTATTTATTCAAAAAGGGATATTTGTAAAGAAAAAACGCTATATACAGCGCCAACGTGTACAGAGTATTGATATTACAGCTGGTGTTGTCCAACGGATATTCGGTATGGTGCGAATTGATATTGAGACAGCAGGTGGTAATTCAGAAGCAGAAGCGCGCTTAACGGCTGTTACAAAAGCAGAAGCCGAGGCCATTCGTAAGGAATTATTAGGCAGAGCTACTGGGGGAGAACAGGAGCAATCAGAGCTTGATTTAGAAGAATCTGATTCAAGTGACATTCCAACAGAACAAGGACCTGAATTCACCTGGAAACTTGGCACAGAAAGACTGGTCGCCATGGCTCTTACTTCAAGTGGAGTGGGACTTATTTTTTCTGCAGTTGGTGCATTGTTCGGTCAATCTTTTCAATTTATCCCAGATGAATGGTTTGACAATTCGTTTGGCTTTGTCACACGCCTAGGCATTTCTTCTGTTTTGACGATTATAGGACTGGTTTTCCTTGGATTACTTCTTTCGTGGGCGATTTCGAGTGTGATTTCCATCATTAAATATGGAGGATTTCAAATCGAACACTATGGTAGTGAGCTAGTTATTTCAAGGGGATTACTTGAGAGAAGGCAGTTAACTCTTCAGTTAAATCGCATTACAAGTGTACGACTTGTTCGTAATTTGCTACGCCAACCTCTAGGTTTTGTCTCCGTTTATGTAGAGAGTGCAGGAGGCGGCTCAAAGGATGAGCAAGCTTCAACGCTGTTAATCCCATTGGTTAAGCAATCAGATTTAGAATCAGTACTAACTGACATCCTTCCAAATTATTCATTTACTAGGCATTATCAGCCGTTACCATCACATGCATTATGGCGACTTCTCATTCGTTATATAAGCATACCAACGATTCTAACAGGCGTAGCTGTTTATTTCTTTTATCCGCTAGGTCTGCTTGGAGTCCTTGTGATTATGGCTAGCGCATGTCTTGCTTGGCTCACATATAAGTCCGGTGGATCTGGTGCGTATGAAGATTATGTGTGGATTCGATATCGTACATTCAGTTTAATAGAAGTTGTTGCACCTAAATGGAAAGTACAGTCAGCAGAAAAGCAAGTCTCTATTCTACAAGCTTGGCAAGGATTGGCAACCTATAAGATTACAGTGCAATCGAGTTTGTCAGGTAAATCATTCCAACTTCGTGATTTAACCGAGGATCATGCTGACCAAATGTTAGATTGGTACTCCTATACAGCAAAAAAAGGATAAGCATAAGCTCATCCTTTTTTTGTTATTTTGAAAAGGCGTTAGAATAAAACACAACAGAACGTTCGCCTTTATCGGTTGTAAATTCAAAGCGATCATAAATTTGATCTTCTTTATCCTTGTATAATGTTCGATCAAAGTGATGTTGAACTAATACATACATGTCAGGAGTAGTAAACGTTAAAAAGCTAACTCCTTTAAATACATCTGTTTGTTGGTTACCTAACAATTGATTTAAGAGAGAATTGTGGCAATGAGTTAATTCATCATCAGATAAACCAAATGCAGCCAAACTATTTTGGAATGCACTTAGAGCAGTTGGCTCAAGTTCATTTTTCCAAATGAAGTATGGATTAAATTGTTGCTCATCCATATAAAAGACATCGCCTTCTTTTGCAGTGAAACGCTGTCCTTCATGGCTAACAAAAATCCCATTTGCTTCATATTTCCCTCTATACCAAGAAGAATGGTGATTCCAAGTGAATTCAAATGTTGAACCTGTTAGTGGCAAAATTTCGCCATGGTCATTGATAAAATAAAAGGAAGAATCATTTGCTTGTAAAGTATATTTCGCCATCGATTCCGTTGGTTTTTCAACCGGTTTTTGTGGCCGATCAGGTCGTTGCTTAACCTGTTTAAGCTTATTCATATACTGTTCTAGAGTCTGCAACAATTCCGCTTGCCCTTCAGGTTGCTTTTTAAGTTGCTGATATTTTTTACGAAGTCCCGTTGCAATGGATTGTGCAAAAGATTCAATTTGAACGGTAGAAGCAGCCGCTTCAATCTTTTGACCTTGAACAACCGTCAGCTGTGACTCTTTATATTTCATTTTGTTGACATTAATTTGTCCTTTGCTAAACATACTTTGAGGAAGAACTAATACCGACGTAATTTTCACTTTGCCTTTCCATGGTCGTTTTGGTTCCGTGATTACTTCAAGCAATTCACCCAAGTAACGACCTTCCGAACCTTCGTCAACAATGACTTTTTTACCGATTGTTTTGTGTGCCTGTACTCGATCCATGGCGACCCTCACCTTTTCAACACGTTAATAACGTACTTTAATACATTCTGATTATAGTCTATTATGCCAATTGCTTAGTGAAATCGCAAGAGAGAAGCCTAAAAAAACACGATTCAGCCTGAAAGGTTAAATCGTGCTGGGATATACCTTAATCTGTAGGATTCCCATAACGTTTCGATTGAAGACGAATAAGGTGGTTCATATGTTCTAAGCGTACCTCTTCAAGGTATTGTGTATACGTGATAAGTGTGAGCTCCATCTTTGACAATGAGACAAAAACATTTTCCTTTTGTTCAAGTTGATGTTTAAGAGAGAGGCTTAAAAACATGTTCAAAAGCTTCGGAATATCCTCGCGTAACATTCTTCTGACGGTATGTCGTTGCTCAAAGTCAAGGAAATGGAAATCCTCTTGTAATTTTTGAGTATGTTGTATGATACGAATTAGCCGGTTTTCAATCAGTGCATCAATCGAAAATTGTTTAACCGTCTCCACGTAACGTTTTCCTTCCTCAACTAACAATCGTATATCATCCGTGTACGAGGCACTCAGTTGTTTTTCTTGATTTGAGAGCAGTTCAAGAGAGGATTTAACTTGCTTCCCACCGTGAACATAAGCTTGATCTAGTCTGAATAGCTGGTAAAATACACCTCTAAATTTTGGGGAATCCCGTAAGCTGCGAACGTGTGAGCGGCCATCCTTTAAAAAGTGAATTTTGGCCTCTTTAACAGCCGCAACACCGTTCTCTGCCTTTATATATTTCCTGTGACAGGTAATAGTAATTCTTTTGTGTACAGGGGAACTTGAGTATTTAGAGTCGATAATCTGCAATTTGATGAATTTGTATTGAATGCGCAGTTTAATGGTCCACTCTTTTTGTTTGCGTCGCAAATTGCGCTTTTGATTGCGTCCATCTGCCTTATCAACCAGCTTAGAAAGAAAACGTTCTGTATCAGCAATTAATCGAGACGTTGTATCATCGCTTAGCAGGTGTGCGTCAATTGTTTTTTTATATGAAGGTGTAAAAAAACGCATGAACGCAGAGTCTTGAATAGATTTAAGCATCACGTATTCCTCCTTATGCAAGTGCGATGAACGTCTTTTACTTGCCGATCAGTTTAGTTTTCATTTCTTTATTTAGCTCATCCATTTCAATGATAAATTGTTTACCACTTGTGACAATCCGCTCATTTGATTGTTCAGTTAACTCGATTGCATCAAATACATCCTGGTACGCTTTACGGAATGCTTCAAGTGCAATAGCGGGTTCCTCTAATGTCTTAAGAGTTTGCTCTGTATTTTGTTTTAACAGCGCAGCATTTGAGAGGAGCATCGATTCAGTTGCCTCATTCACATTACGAACGGCTTTAATGACTTTTTGTTGATTATTAAGCGCTAATTGGATAGAAGCGGTAACCGTAATGATATTTTTAGTCATAGTAATTGCATTAAATATCGCTTCTTCAAGCTTTTCGTTATTTTCAATAATAAGATCAACTGAAGCAAGGGATTCCTGGAGTACCATAACCGCTTGAGACATATTTTTAACTCTAGTTGTAATTTTAAGCTGACCCTTTTTTAATTCATTCGGGTTATCCTTCCACTGTTCGGAAGTCATTTCTTGTTCGAGTAACTCATGTAACTCAGTACCATGTTGAATCTGAATATTGAGCTTTTCAATTCGCTCCCGCGCAACACCTTTTAGTTGAATAAGCATTACATTATCTTCTTCTAACTTATCTTTTCCTGTAAGAAGACCTTCAATGATATGGTCTACCTGAGACTCAACGGTTTGATATTTCTTTGCATATTGCTCAACAGGATTACGGCGTAGTACTTTATCAAACCATTTTTTTAGTTGACCATCTTTTAAGTAATCTGGTTCAAGCATTGATACCATTTCACGGAGCTCATGCAGCTTGGTTAGGCAAAGCATTTGAGTCATCACCCATCATTTCTCTTACAGGTCGCTTAAGAGCTTCAAGTGATTCACCAGCTTCTCGTTGCTCTTCTTCTCCTAATGATTGTAGTGATTGAAGCAAGCTATCAAGATCCTCATCCTGCTTATATTTTTTCAGAGCTTCGCTTGGTATAGACGTAGATTGATTCTCACTCATATATAAATCCTCCTATAATAAGATGGCTAAAAGTTTTATCTATTGGTTGTATATACGATTATTGTAGAAAAATGTTTCAACATATTTGATCGACTTACTATTATTATGAAGCAATAGCCGTTGCTTTACAATCATTCTGCAGACGGAGAACATGATTACATGTTATTTAAGGGAAATGACTACACGAAACAGAATATATTTGATAAAATGTTCTCTAACCCTATAGATGGAGTAGAAATTTGTAAGTTGATGAGCAAAAAGATGCTTGTAGAAAGTGAATGATTTTTATATAATATCGATAATCGTTCGTGAATGTACACATGTCTACTCTACATGAACAAAAAAAGAAACTGAATGAACATGCGTTTCGGTATATAATTATGCATAATTTTATTTCGGTTTTTTGTATAGTATGTCATTGTTTGATGATGTGAAGACGTGCTTTTAATACGGATGGTGAGAATCATCATACTAATGTAAGTTTGCCGAAATGTCAGAAAAATGATAGGATACATGTATATTAACTCGAAGTTTAGTGGGGAGAGTTGATGACATAACTTTTTGGAGAGAGGTGGGTGCCTATGCGGAATGCAGGATATCCGAAGAAACAAGGGCTATATGACCCGCAATTTGAACATGATAATTGTGGAACTGGCTTTTTGGCGCACATGAAAGGAAAGAAGTCTCATCAGATCATTGAAGATGCACTTCATGTGTTACGTAATCTTGAACACCGTGGAGGGCAAGGTGATGAAGTGAATACTGGCGATGGAGCAGGTATTTTACTTCAAATTCCACATCGTTTTTTTGCTAGTATCAGTGATTCGATGGACATGCAGCTTCCGAGTGAGGGTGATTATGGCGTAGGGATGTTATTCTTGCCTCAAGATAAAAAGAAGAGAGGTACGTGTATTACCCGCGTCAATCAACTAGCTGAAGAAGAATCTCTTGAAGTACTTGGCTTGGAGAAAAGTTCCTACTAATTATAAGATGCTTGGTAATGCTGCAAGACTTTCAATGCCTGAAATTCAACAGGTTTTCATAAAAAAACCTGACTCTGTAAAAACGGAACTTGAGTTTGAGCGTAAGCTTTATATACTCAGAAGACGCGCTGAAAATGAATTGACCTCATTAGTTTTGGAGGATGAGTCTTTTTATTTCGCAAGTCTCTCAAGTAGAACAATAGTCTATAAAGGAATGCTAACAACTGAACAAGTTGGTCAGTTTTACCTTGATATAGAGAATTCATTGTTTGAATCGGCGATTGCACTTGTGCATTCTCGTTTTAGTACAAATACATTTCCTAGCTTGGGAACGTGCGCATCCTAATAGATACATGATTCATAACGGAGAAATAAATACTGTGCGTGGAAATGTGAATTGGATGCATGCACGTGAAGCTAAATTTGCTTCGTCTTTATATGGTGATTCGTTTGATCAATTGAAGCCAATCATTGATAAAGAGGGCAGCGATTCATCCATGTTTGATAATGCATTAGAATTTTTGTCGTTATCGGGTCGAACGCTTGCTCACTCTGCGATGATGATGATACCTGAACCATGGCAAAATAATTCAGAAATGAGTGCTAAGAAAAAAGCATTTTACCAATTCCATAGTACGTTAATGGAACCTTGGGATGGACCAACTTCAATCGTCTTCACAGATGGTCGCCAAATCGGAGCGTGCCTTGACCGAAACGGCTTGCGCCCATCTCGTTATTATGTAACAAAGGATGATTATATTATTCTATCTTCTGAAGTTGGTGTAGTGGATATAAAACCCGAGAATGTTCTATACAAAGAACGTTTGCACCCAGGACAATTACTATTAGTTGATATAGAATTAGGTAGAATTATTCCTGATGAAGAAATTAAAGAACAAATAATAAATGAACATCCTTACGAAGACTGGATTAGTGAGCAATATATTCAATTAGAGGATATGCTTGAATCTTCTGAGGTTCAACAAACTGATTTTGACAAGGCTAAAGCTAGACAGCAAGCATTTGGTTATACCTATGAAGAGTTATCAAAGGTTATTCTGCCAATGGCAAGGGATGCGGTTGATCCAGTCAGTTCGATGGGATATGACTCACCTTTAGCTGTACTTTCAAAAAAGCCGCAACTTTTATACAGCTATTTTAAGCAGCTGTTTGCCCAAGTAACAAATCCACCAATCGATGCGATTCGTGAAGAGATTGTAACGGCAATTGGAACAACTATTGGTGCAGAGGGTAACTTAATTGAACCTACTGCTTCAAGTGCACGTCATATTCATCTTCCTATGCCGATTATTAATAATGAAGAATTGGCGAAATTGCGTGATAATAAATTAGATGGATTTAAAGCAACGGTTCTTCCTATCCTTTTTGAAGCAACGAATAAGCCTGGTGAATTGGAAGCGGCGATGCAGAATTTGTTTGATCGAGCAGATGAAGCCATCCAAGCAGGACATACATTATTAATCTTAAGTGATAGAGATATGAACGAAACACAAGCTGCTATTCCAGCTCTTTTAGCTGTAGCTGGTTTGCATCATGAGTTAATTCGTAAAGGCACTCGTACGGATGTTAGCATCTTACTTGAGTCAGGTGAACCACGTGAAGTTCATCATCACGCTGTTTTACTTGGTTATGGGGCAGAAGCGATTAATCCTTATTTAGTGTTTGATTCCATTGATGAGATGATTCAAGATGGACTAATGGAATCAGTTTCTTATATAGAAGCAGTAAACCGTTACATTAAAACAGGTTCAAAAGCGGTTATGAAGGTCCTTTCAAAAATGGGGATTTCTACAATTCAAAGTTATCGTGGAGCACAAATCTTTGAAGCCGTTGGAATATCAAATGAAGTGATTGATAAGTATTTTACTTGGACGACTTCTAGAATTGGTGGAGTTACACTTGATTTGATTGCTGAAGAAGTGGTGGTTCGACATAACCGAGCATATTCAACTGCTGAAGGTAATGATGAAACACTTGAGCCAGGTGACGATCTGCAGTGGAGAAGAAATGGGGAACCACATCAATATAATCCTCATTCTATTCATATGCTACAAAATGCCTGTCGAAATAATAAATACGACCTTTTTAAAACGTACTCGTCTTCTATTAATGAGCAGACGGAACAGCAAACGACATTGCGTGGCTTATTCACATTTAAAAAATCTGATCAACCAATTCCGGTGCATGCGGTTGAACCAGTTGAAGACATTGTTAAACGATTCCGTACAGGAGCGATGTCATTTGGTTCGATTTCAGCTGAGGCACATGAAACACTCGCCATTGCGATGAACCGTTTAGGCGGCAAAAGTAATACGGGTGAAGGTGGAGAAGATCCGGATCGTTTTACACCAGATGAAAATGGTGACTTACGTAGAAGTTCTATCAAACAAGTTGCTTCTGGTAGATTTGGTGTAACTAGCCATTACCTTGTGAATGCTGATGAAATTCAAATTAAAGTTGCGCAAGGGGCGAAACCTGGTGAGGGTGGTCAACTTCCGGGGAACAAAGTCTATCCATGGGTAGCAGAAGTACGTGGTTCAACACCTGGTGTAGGCTTAATCTCACCACCGCCACATCATGATATCTATTCCATTGAGGATTTAGCTGAATTAATTCATGACCTGAAGAATGCTAATCCTAAAGCAAAAGTTAGTGTGAAATTAGTTGCAGGAACCGGTGTTGGAACAATTGCAGCTGGTGTAGCTAAAGGTCGAGCTGATGGTATTATTATCAGTGGTTATGATGGCGGTACTGGTGCAGCAGCTAGAACAAGCTTAAAGCATACAGGTTTACCATGGGAGATGGGTCTTGCAGAAACTCATCAGACATTGGTTTTAAATAATTTACGAGATCGTGTAACCATTGAAACTGATGGAAAACTCATGACAGGGAAAGATGTTGTGGTTGCAGCGCTTTTAGGAGCAGAAGAATATGCATTTTCAACGGCACCATTAGTTGTCTTGGGCTGTATTGTTATGCGTGTTTGTCATCTAGATACCTGCCCTGTTGGAATTGCTACCCAAAACCCTGAATTACGAAAAAAATACATGGGTCAGCCTGAACACGTTGAAACATTTATGCGATTTATTGCAGAAGAAATGCGTGAAATCATGGCCGATCTTGGCATAACGAAGCTTGATGATTTGATTGGACGTGCTGATTTACTGAAGGTACGTGATGGCATTGAGAACAAAAAAGTTCAACAGCTTGATCTATCTACTCTTCTGTATCAACCAGATCCTGCAAATCATAAGAAAAACTATAAAACAAAAGAGCAAGATCATCAGCTAGAGCTATCTTTAGACATGCGTGAATTACTTGAACCAAGTCTACCTGCTATTAATGATGGAAAACAGGTTCATATTTCCGCAAATGTGAAAAACGTTGATCGTGTAGTAGGAACGATTATCGGTAGCAAAATCACAGAGAAGTACGGCAAAAAAGGACTACCTGAAGATACGATTCAGATTGACCTTAAGGGTTCAGCAGGACAAAGTATGGGTGCGTTTTTGCCGGTTGGTGTGAGCATTTCACTAGAAGGAGATGCCAATGATTACACTGGAAAAGGACTATCTGGTGGTAAACTGGCAATTTTCCCTCCTAAAGAAAGCACGTATGTTGCAGAAAATAGCATTATAATAGGGAACACTTCTTTTTATGGTGCAACCTCAGGTGAAGCATACATTCGTGGTATTGCTGGAGAACGTTTTGCCGTGAGAAATTCAGGTGCAAAGGTAGTCGTTGAAGGAGTAGGAGACCACGGACTTGAATATATGACCGGTGGAATTGTTGTTAATATCGGTACATTTGGTCGTAACTTTGCTGCTGGTATGTCTGGTGGAGTTGCGTATGTATTTGATGAGAAGGGTTTATTCCACAACCGTTGTAATCAAGAAATGGTTCTACTAGAAGAAGTCATTGAATCTGCTGATCAAAATGAATTAAAACAGCTACTGGAAGAACATCTTCGTTTAACTGGTAGTACTCAGGCAAAACGTATCCTTGATCATTGGGAAGAATATTTATCACTGTTTGTAAAAGTGATACCTAAGGATTATAAACGTATGCTTGCAGCTATTGACCGAGTCAAGCAAGATGGAGTTCCGGAAAACGAAGCGATTATGGTTGCATTTGAAGAGAACAAAAGCGATAAGTCCAGAGTAGGTGGAAAATAAGCAATGGGACGCTTAATGCGTCCCGTTTTGTTAAATAAAATGTGATACTTAATGGGATTTGGAGTTGAGAGCGATGGGGAAGCCAACTGGTTTCATAGAGTACAAGAGAGAGAATCCTACAAAAAAAGATCCTTTTCAACGGACTAAAAACTGGAAAGAGTTTACGATCTTAACACCTGATCCGGTTCTTCGTGAACAGGCATCTAGATGTATGGATTGTGGTATTCCTTTTTGTCAGGCAGGAACGTCAATGGTTGGTTCTGGCGAGATTGGCTGTCCGGTATACAATTTGATACCAGAATGGAACGATTTGGTTTACCGTGGGAAGTGGAGAGAAGCATTAGATCGCCTTCACAAAACAAACAATTTTCCGGAATTCACTGGTAGAGTTTGTCCTGCTCCTTGTGAGGGTTCCTGTACTGTGGCAATTAGCGATGATGCTGTAACAATAAAAAATATTGAATACAGCATTATTGAAAAAGGGTTTCAAGAGGGATGGATTATCCCTGAACCACCTGCAAAACGAACAGGTAAACGTGTAGCAGTAGTTGGATCAGGTCCTGCTGGACTTGCAGCTGCAGCTCAATTAAACAAAGCAGGTCACTTAGTGACGGTGTTTGAACGTGAAGATCGTATTGGTGGATTGCTTACGTATGGCATCCCAGATGTAAAACTTGCTAACCATATCGTAGAACGTCGTATTGATATTTTGCGAAAAGAGGGCATTGAGTTTAAGACCAATGTTGAAATTGGCAAAGATATTACAACAAAAGAAATGGAAAAACAATATGATGCAACCATACTATGTACTGGAGCAACTAAACCGAGAAATGTAGGTTTAGAGGGACGTAATCTAAAAGGTATTGAGTTTGCAATGGACTTTTTAACTAGTAATACAAAAAGTTTATTAGACTCTAATCTTGAAGATGGAAACTATATTTCTGCAAAAGACAAACATGTTATTGTTATAGGTGGTGGAGATACAGGGGCAGATTGTATTACAACTTCTGTACGCCATGGCGCAAAATCCATTACACAGTTTGATATAAATAAAATGAAGTCTGAATTGCGAACAGATGATAATCAATGGCCAATGTTCCCGATTATTCACCAGAGTGAAGATGCACACAAAGAAGCAAAAGCAGTCTATGGTGAGGATCCACGTGCGTATCAAGTTAATACAACAAAGTTCACAGGTGATGAAAATGGTCATGTGAATACATTACACACTATCTCTGTTAACACAACAATCGATGAAAATGGTGTGAAGACACGTCATCCAATCGAAGGAACAGAAAAAGAATGGAAAGCAGATTTAATCTTGCTAGCTGTTGGTTTTACTGGACCAGAAGAAGAGATCATTCAATCTATGAAACTTAAAACAACAAAAAGATCTAACATAGATGCTGAATATGGTCGTTATGAAACAAGTAAAAAAGGTGTATTTGCAGCAGGAGACAACAGACGTGGACAAAGTTTAGTTGTTTGGGCAATACATGAAGGAAGAGAAGCTGCAAGGGAATGCGATCGTTACTTAATGGGTGCTTCCAACCTTCCATAACAACAATGTAGACAAGCGAAACCATTTATAGGAAGGGGGAGATTGTGTGCTGGGTTGGTTTAAGCAATTTTTTCTTGTGACGTCTGCATTAATGACTCTAGGACTCTCGGATTATGAAGAATCTTCTCATGCACTTTCTCCTTTCTCATCCGAGAAGAGTAATAATGAACCACAGGATGTCAAATCAATTGTCTATAAAATTAGTGAACAGGATTATGAGTTATTTCATGCGGTTCTTCCTTCACAGGTGCAGCAATACATCCACCGTGATGAAGAAAATGCGCGGTTACTAGCTAAACAATTTGTACAACGGGCAAAAGAGCAAAGCTATCTTAAGTTCGGGTCGTCTATTGAAGATCGAATTAGCCCTATTTTTGAGGGGACCGTATTAGATTCTTTAGAGGAAGCGATTACGCAAAGTGTAAATAACCTTTCAGTCGAAGAACAGCAACAGCTTCAGGTGACAAATCATCCTTCTTCAGGTCGTGGTGAAAAAATACTTCATGTTTTTTCTCAAAAAACAGGTGAAGATATCATCCGTTTCCATGTTCGAAGAGATCAACCACCTAAACAAGGTCATTGGTTTAATTTTCATTACCATATTGCCTCTGATAATTATGAACATCATTACCCCTTAGCGACAATTTATTGGGGCAAAGATGTTCCTCCTTTATGGAAGGCATAAACCGAAAACGGAGAACAGGTCTTTGCTTCTTCTGTCAAGTTGACAAAGAGTAAGGATCTGTTTTTTTCTGTTCAAGGATTAGTCAAAAAAAACTCTGTTTTTTTCCTATCCATTTGGTACGATAAGAAGAGACACTTATGGAGGGATTTTATATGGAAGTAAAGGCAACAAATGAAGACAAACAACTTAAACGACAAAAACCATTATGGTTAAAATGGCTTATTCGCCTCGTGTTAGGTTATGTTTTGCTTCTAGCTATTATTTTATCTGTTACAATCATTATTTTACTTGGAACATTTATATTAGTGATCATTGATACATTTTCGGATACATCTGGTTTAAGCGAATTTACCGAAACTAACTTAGTGCCACTAACAAATGCGCTTTGGAATCTATTTACGTGGTTAATACCAGGTTTGTAGTTGTATCTATCAACAACAAATGTCTCAAGGGAGGAATACATGTTGGGTTTAGAACAAGCTCATTATAAAACAGGCAAATATGTATGTGAACGAGTAGAAACAGATGAAGCAAATCGAAAGGCCCTTGTGAAAATTCGTGCTGTATTAAAGCATCCAACTCAAGGTGATCTACATAATCCGAAAAAAACAGATGTACCGTTGTTTCATGAGCGAAAGGCATTAGCTGAATTCGAAAAAACATGGGTACCATTATCCACGTTACGTCCATTTGAAGGTGAATGTCCAACTTATCAGGATTCACTCCGAGCAACATGGAGTGAGCAATTTGAGCAGCTTGAACAAGATGGTTCAGAGTGGGCTAAAAAGAGTCAAGAGGCATTGTTAGAATTACGAAACGAGTATCGCTTTAACTAAAAAGCGGCTCGTTTTTTTAAGTGAGGCGGACAAGATCGTGAAAAATCAACAAGGAACAACTGTGCATTATCTAATCGTCATGGTTGCTACGCTTCTTTGGGGAGTAAATATTGTATCTTTAAAAGTATTAGTAAGCTCTTTTGCACCAGTAACGATGACAGCTTTTCGTATTTTTACAGCTGGTTTAGTATTAACGTTCGGATTACTTTTGTGGAAACAAGGTAAAAAGATGTCAAAGTCTGAATGGATATATGTAAGTCTAGGAGGAGTGTTAGGTGTATTTGCTCACCATCTTTTTTTAGCGATAGGTTTAACAACCATTAATGCGTCTACAGCTGTTCTGTTGCTTGGTTTAGTACCTGTAGCGACAGCGTTATATAGTGTTCTTTTCTTAAAAGAAAGGTTCACTACTTGGAAAATAGTCGGAATGGGACTAGCTTTTATCGGAGTCCTTTTTGTACAAGGAGGTATTACTCAAATAGGGAAAGGCTCAATCTTCCTTTTGATTGCTGTTTTAGTCCAGGCTTTAAGTTTTTTATTTATTAGAAAAGCCTCTGAGACTATGCAGGCATTACAAGTAACAACGATTTCACTGCTTTTTGGTGCGATGCTGCTCTTTCTGTTTAGCTTATATATTGAGCCACAAGGTATACGTACGATGATGTCAGGAAATTTGACTATTTATAGTATTTTTCTTTTTTCGGCGATTGCATCTACAGCAGCAGGTCAATTTCTTTTTAATCTTTCTATTAGTCGAATTGGACCTAGTAAAAGTGCGTTGTTCCTCAATTTTGTCCCATTTTTTGGAGTTCTCAGTTCTGCCTTGCTCCTTAATGAAATGATAAGATGGTATCAATGGTGTGGATTTGTTTTTATTGTGTTAGGTGTTTTATTTGGAACTGGTTATGTTGAGAGAAGCATTATAAAATCAGTGAAACGAACAAAGAAAATGGCATAAAAAACAGCCACTGCTTCATATAGAAGTAGTGGCTGTTTGAGTGAATGACTTAACTGACAAACGTCGCACTCCAGATTGGTTCAAGAGTTGTACGTAAAGTTTGTTCCTGCTCTGTTGTTAGAGGTAGGAGAGGTAGTCGAACGGAACCAGCACGGATATGATACATTTCAAGTGCGGCTTTTACCGGCACAGGGTTCGGTGCAGCAAACAATGCTTTCATGCCTGGCAGAAGTTGACGATGCATTCTGGCTGCCGCTTGAACGTTTCCTTTCTCAAAAGAAAGGGCCATCTGTTGCATTTCGTTTCCAAAAATGTGAGAGGCCACAGATACAACACCTGCTCCACCAATAGCAAGCACCGGAAGCGTTAGACTGTCATCGCCACTGTACACGGTGAATCAGCAGGAGCTTGATCAATCAATAACGCCATCGCATCTAAATCTTCACTTGCTTCCTTCATAGAGACGATATTAGGTAGTTCTGCTAAACGTAACGTTGTTTCTACTTCAATGGTAACCGCTGAGCGTCCTGGAACATTATATAGCATTATCGGTAAGTTGGTTGAATCAGCAATAGCTTTAAAATGCTGATAAAGCCCTTCTTGACTAGGTCTATTATAATATGGGGCAACTAGCATCACAGCGTCGACACCTATGTTAGCTGCTTTAGCTGTAAGTTCAATCGATGCTTGAGTATTGTTTGAACCGGTACCCGCAATGACTGGTATCCGTCCATTTACAGCTGCTACAGCCGTCTTGAACACAAGCAGTTTTTCATCTGTTGTTAACGTTGGAGATTCGCCTGTAGTTCCACCAACAACTATCGCATCAGATCCGTTCTCAATTAGATGTTCGATCAAACGCTCGGTCGCCTCTACGTCTACTTGTGCAAACTCATTAAACGGTGTAATCATAGCTGTTATTACTTTTCCAAAATTCATCATAATCACCCTCGATTCTGTTTTTTATTGACTATATAAGTGGGCAGAATCTAAAAGATCACAAAAAAACAACAATGACAGGGACTCATTGCTGCATGGTGATACGTAAACCCATACCAATGTTTCGATAGCCCCCCATATAGTCTCTGACTATATGACAGTCCTGCACCTCTTAAATGCAGACCCAGCACTTGACCATGAGTAGTCGTATGCTTCGGCAAAATCCCCTTTCATCCTGTTTCAACAGAGCCCATTCTCCTCTACAAGTTTACTGATGGTTTTTGCACCTCTACCCTCACTTCAACGATTGAAGTAAAGATTTATTATATTACGTTCACCATACCAAATAGGTGACCTGAATGCAAATACTTTTATCGTATTGTTGAGATCACTGAAGAAGATACATTGTGCTGAATGTCATTTAAAAGCTCATCAAGCTCTTGACTACAGCGAATTGTACGTTCTGATGTCATCCCGTATTTTTGTGCTAAAAGAAACATTTGCATTCGTTTCTTTTCAATTTCATTATATTTCAATATACTCACCTCAATCATTACATAATAATATTGAACTAACATTCATTTTTCATCTCAAAATAAGTATACCCAATTTTCCCAACTGTGAAAGGGATTCTACGAAGACTGTCATAAGTCGCTAGAAAAAGTTGATTTTCGACACTGAGAAACATTCATTATTTGAACAAATGTTGTAAGAACGATAAGATAGAGGGAGAGAGAACAAGGAGGAAAATCATGATTCGATTAATTGCAACAGATATGGATGGAACACTTTTAAACGAATATCAAAAGGTATCATATGAAAATATTCAAGCGATCAAGGACGCGCAGAATAATGGTATAGAGGTTATTGTTGCTACTGGGAGAAGCAAACAAGAAGCTCTAGTTCCGTTAAATGAAGCAGGCTTAAAGTGCCCAATTATAAGCATAAATGGGGCGGAAACTTGGGATGTCGAGGGCAATGTGCAAGCCATTAAGCCAATCGATTTGCAAGCCACAAAAAAGGCTATGCAGCTATTACGGGATCATCATATTTATTTTGAGTTGTATTTAGGGTCAGGTTCATATAGTGACAGCAAGGAACACGCATTAGATGTTATCGTGAAATTAATGCAGACGACAGGTGCAGTAAGTACACAAAAAGAGATGAAAAGGCTCGCTGATTATCGAATTTCAAATGGTTCGATTACGTTTGTCGATCAATACGAGTCATTACTCGACAATGAAGAAGATCCTGTATTAAAATTACTCGCATTTTCAACAAACCTTGTCATTCTTGATCAAGTTGAAGAATTATTGGGAAAACAATCGGATCTAGCAGTTACAGCATCAGCAAGAGGCAACTTGGAGATTAATTCAATTGATGCACAAAAAGGGTTAGCAGTCCAAGAGTATGCCAAAAATACAGGAGTTCCACTAGATGATGTAATGGGACTAGGTGATAATTTAAATGATTTATCGATGATGAAATTGGTTGGCTATCCAGTAGCAATGGGTAATGCAGCATATGAAGTCAAACAAATCTGTCGGTATGAGACAAGCACAAATGATTTAAATGGAGTAGCAGAAGCCATTTATACACATACAAATCTGGCTAGACCTGAATCGAAAGTATGATGGTTAATGACAAATCGAAAAGCAAAAATAAAAACGATCCTGATAGTGGGATCGTTTTTATTTTTGCTTTTATGATAAAAATCAGCGTGAAGTGGGATCTTAATCAGCCGCTCCGCTAGTTGGAAGTGCCGAAATATAGCTGTCTTCGTGGTACAAAGACCAAGAAATATGTACCAAGGCCGACTCCAGCGGGACTAAAGGGCAAGGTTGAAAGGATTTGGCAAAGCCAAATTAGGCGGCGCCCTCCCTGCGAGACGTGCCCCCCATCCTTGGAGCGATAAGCCTGCAGATCACCCGTGATTTTACTTTGTTCAAATACCATACAGCCTATTTTTCATCAATCTGTTTTGTTATGTAACACAATAAATAGTTGTTGACTATTATAGTACAGAGTATTATACTATCTTTAAACATCAGTACTAAATCTTTTATCAGATAAGGAGGCAGCACAGATGAGATATGTGAGTAAAGAAAATGACCAACAAGAGGATCATGAGTCTCCGAGCATTTTAGAACAAATAAATGATTACTATCGCTGAGTGCAGACTCAGCTTTTTTTTGTTTAACAATCTGCTTATACGGGTACATATTCTTGAAGGCAGAAGGATACATAAAATGAACCTTGATTATTTTGTATTAATGATGTATGATAAAGAGTAACGGTTTGAAATCTTCCACAACGTTAGGCGTCTACATTCAGCTTGGCGCGGTCTTCGGAGCCGCAAGGATGAAAGAGAGGCAGGGCTTTCATTGTTTGGGAGAAGAAACTGGATCCTAATTACATGGCTTAACATATTGCTTTCTGTACTCATGCAGAAGAATATAAGTCATCTTTAACAACTGCGGGAAAGAATAACCCACTTTTAGAAGCAGAATGATCAATTTAGCGTATTGGTCTCATTTGAGATAAACGTATAATTAGTAGTAGATTCGGTTTTTTATTGAAGAGAGAAACACTATAATCACATTCTTCAACGCACTGATTAAAAAGAAGAATTCAAATCTGCCCGGCCATACATTGCAGCCGGGCCTCTTTATGTCTAAATTAAAAATTTCACGTACCGTAATGAATAAGATTAGGTTTACATTTAAACAAAAAAGGTAACTACATAACATAAACCAATATAGGGAGAAGGGATACTATGGCATCAGAACATACACCAAGCTTAAATGAGTTGAAAGAAAAAATTAATGTGATGAAACGAGACCAACGAGAATACAAAGCCGAAGCATTTATTGAGATTTATGATCAATATATTGCGAGACTAGAACAAGAGCTTGATCAATTACGGTCTAAATAGAGTATAAAAAGACTGTTCGCAAATTTGTGAACAGTCTTTTTTAAGATAATTGCTAAATGTAAGAGTTTGACGTAGGATAGAATAAATAGTGTAAACGCTATCATATAATAGAAGTGAGAATTATAGAGAGGTGGTTTTTATGAAAAAAGCATTGATTTTTCAAGGGGGATGGCAAGGACACGAGCCAAGCTGAAGTTGCTGAGATTTTAAGAGGAATATTGGAAGAAGAATCTTTTGAGGTAACGGTTACGGACACATTAGAAACTTTAGAGAATACAGACCTGCACCAATTTGATTTAATTGTCCCAAACTGGACACAGGATACAATAAAACAAGAACAATTAAAGCCATTAATTAAAGCTGTGGAAGATGGAACAGGACTAGCTGGATTACATGGAGGGATGGGAGATTCATTTCGTCAGGAAACCGACTATCAATTTATGGTAGGAGGGCAGTGGGTTTCACACCCTGGTAATGATGGGGTGAAGTATACAGTACGTATACATGATTCTAAACACCCATTAACAAAGGGCTTAGAAGATTTTGAAGTGGTAAGTGAGCAATATTATCTTCACGTTGACCCTGTTGTAACAGTACATGCCTCAACCGATTTTCCGCTTACAGATGGTCCTCACTCAGCAAATGGTCCGGTTCAGATGCCTGTTGTATGGTCTAAAAAGTGGGGAAAGGGAAATGTTTATTATTGTTCTTTAGGTCATGTAGCTGAGATTGTCAGGATGCCAGAAGTGATTAGTTTAATGCGTAATGGTATGATTTGGGCAGCAAGGTCTGAAAATAAATAAAGGGAGTGTGATCATAGTGGGTCAGGTGAAAACGGAGATTAGAATAGGTATGATTGGTTATCAGTTTATGGGAAAAGCCCATAGCCATGCATATCGTGATATTCCATTTTTCTTTTCTACAAAAGCTAAACCAATTCTGAAAGCACTCTGTGGTAGAAACAAAGAAGCGGTGGAGGAAGCGGCTGAAACAATGGGTTGGGAATCGGTCGAAACAGACTGGCGAGAGCTTATTAAGAGAGATGACATCGATGTGATTGATATTGTTACTCCTAATCATACACATGCTGAAATCGCTATTGCAGCAGCAAAGGCTGGGAAACATATCATAACTGAAAAACCACTTGCCTTAACAGTTGAAGAAGCAAAAGAAATGAAAGAAGCAGTAGAACAGCATCAAGTGATCCATATGATTTGTCATAACTATCGTTTTGTTCCGGCTATTCAATATACAAAACAATTAATTGATCAAGGTCGACTAGGTAAGATTTTTCATTTTAGAGCAAATTATCTTCAGGATTTTATTATAGATCCGAATTTTCCGTTGATCTGGCGCTTGAAGAAAGAAGTGTCTGGTTCGGGGTCACTGGGTGACATCGGGGCACATAGTATTGATTTAGCCCGCTTTTTAGTTGGAGAAATGGATGAAGTTGTTGCAATGACCGAAACGTTTATTAAAGAGCGACCATTGGGGGAAATGTCAGGTGGTTTAAAAGCTGAGGCAAACAGTCAGGAGCTAGGAGAGGTAACCGTTGATGATGCAGTAGCTTTTATGGTGCGTTTTGATTCCGGAACCTTTGGAACTTTCGAAGCTACTCGTTTTGCAACAGGCAACCGAAATCGGAACACATTTGAGATTAATGGAGAAAAAGGATCCGTTCGTTGGGATATGGAGAATATGAACCATTTAGATGTGTATTTTACGGATGATGAAAAAGGAACTCAAGGATTCAGGAGAGTCCTGTGTACAGAGGAAGAGCACCCGTATGCAGAAGCATATTGGCCAGCAGGACACATCATTGGTTATGAACATACATTTATTCATTTACTCTATGAATTCTGTGAGTCTATTATAAATAAAAAGCAAGCAAAACCAGATTTCCATGATGGCTATCAAAATCAATTAATATTAGATGCTATTCAAAAATCTGCCACACATAAAAGATGGGAAAAAATCCCGAAAGCTGACTAAAGAAGATCAACTACGGTCTTCTACATAAAAGTAAAGGTGTGTTTACATGACTGCATATGTAAAAGAATCTGATTATCTTGGCGTTAAAGCTATTCAAGCAGGAACTGCTGAGTTAGACATTATTATCGTACCAGAGTGGGGATCAAATCTAATATCTATCACAACAAAAAATCCTCAAGTTGAGATCCTAAGAAAACCGGAAACGATTGAAGAATATGAACAGGCTCCCGTTCAATTTGGTGTGCCTATTCTGTTCCCACCAAACCGAATCAGTGATGGGCAATTTGAGTTTCAAGAACAGACCTATACATTTGATATAACAGAACCAGATAAACATAACCATATTCATGGGTTCGTATTTTCAAAACCGTGGAAACTCACGCATATGGAGGCGAATGGAAATCAAGCAAAAATTGTTACAACCATCCATTCTGCAGATCATCCTGATATTCTTAGACAATTCCCACATCCGTTTCGTATTGAAATGATATATTTGTTGGAGGGAACTATCTTAAAAAAGCAAGCCGTAATTACAAATCTAAGTGAAAAAGAGTTTCCATGGGGACTTGGCTATCATACAACTTTTACTTTTCCAGAGAAAACAAGTCGGTTCTCGCTTGCGGCAGATGAGCAGTGGGAACTGAATGAACGGTTGCTTCCGACTGAAAACATTATAAAGACCGAGTATACAGAGATTAAAACAGGAATAAATCTTGAAAAAGTAGAGCTTGATGACGCTTTTTTGGCTAAAGAACATCGGTTGGAAGCCAATCAAGCGGTACTAGATTTAGAAAATGGACGCATTCAAGTTCGATATAAGGCTGATGAATCGTTTAAGCATTGGGTTGTGTACAACGCAGATGGTAAACAAGGCTATGTTTGTCCAGAGCCATACACATGGATTACTAATGCACCAAAACTTTCTTTGCCAAAAGAGATTACAGGAATGCAGACTTTAGCGGCGCAGAAGTCGATTACAGTTAAAACAGAAATCGAAGTGATCATACAACCTTAATCGAAAATAAACCGCACAGTATCTCTTATATTGTGCGGTTTATTTTATGGTGCTGGTGATCATCAATAAACTGTTCGATAGAAAATGCTGTGGCACCAAGTACGGTTGAATCGGTAACAAGCTCCGAAAATACAATCTCAGTATGCAATTGCTCAGCAAACATTCGCTTTTCAACGGTTGCAATTAATTCTTGATAAAGGTAGTTATGTGCAAGTGCAAGCCGATTTCCAATAATGATTTGGTTTGGGCTGAACGTATGAATTAATGAAACAATACCTGCTCCGAGATAACGAGCAACATTCTCAAACTGCTGAACCGCCTGCTGATCTCCAGTTTTAGCTAGTTTTAATAATTCCTCAAGTGTTCTACTGGAATTGCTATGAGTAAGTAGGGCTTGCTCTGAAGCATATAACTCCCAACAACCTAAATTGCCGCAACGGCATGTGGGGCCATTCATCTCCATGGTCATATGTCCAACTTCTCCAGCATGTCCATGCATTCCTTTAAACAGGTTTCCATCTAATATAAGACCGGCGCCAATTCCAATGCCGACACTTAAATAAAGAATATTTTTTTGGTGTTCAGATGTATTATACGTTTGCTCACCAAGCACTCCGAAATTTGCTTCATTATCAATCCATACGGGAACGTCAAATGTCTCCATTAATTGTTGGTTCATTTGAACATGTTTCCAAGCCTAAGTTTGGGGCATGCAGAATGGTTCCATCAGTTGAGACGATAGCCGGTACACCAATTCCAATGCCTATTAAACCATAATAGGAGGTAGGGGACTTCTCACGTAATTGATGAACCATTCTAATGATTGTTTTTATGGTTTGCTCAGGTGGCATATTTTCGTGATCTTCTTGAAATTTTAAAAGGATATTCCCTTTTAAATCTGTTAAAACAGCAAGTAAATAATTTACGCCTAAATCAATTCCGATCGAAAAACCAACGCGTTCATTAAAATGCAATAAAACTGGTTTTCTACCACCGCTTGATTCACCAGGTCCAATCTCTAGCAAAAGTTCTTCGCTCAACAACTCGGCAACTAATGTCGAAACGGTCCCTTTATTTAAACCGGTTGCTTGGGCAATGTCTGCTCTTGATATCGGTTCCTGCTGTCTTACCATTTGTAAAACAAGCTGTTTGTTTTCCTTTTTAACAATAGTCTGATTAAGCGGCATAGTCATGGGAAGCTCCTCTGAAAAAAGATTCATTTTACTTAGTTTATTCAATAGACAAAGTGAAAGCAAGCTGTTATACTTTTTTGTGATGCAAGCGTTATCATAAATTGAATAGGAGAGTGTTATACATGGCTGTATTCAAAGATGTGGAACGTATTCAGTACGAAGGTCCGACCTCAAAGAATTCATTAGCATTTAAATATTATAATCCGAATGAACAAGTGAATGGTCAATCAATGGAGGAAATTCTTCGGTTCTCTGTGGCGTATTGGCATACGTTTACAGCAGGTGGAGAAGATCCATTTGGTTCTGCTGTCATGGAGAGACCATGGTTACATCTTCAAGGATTAGATCTTGCAAAGGCACGTGTAGAAGCAGCATTTGAATTATTTGAAAAGCTAGATGTTCCATATTTTTGCTTTCATGATATTGATATTGCTCCTGCTGGGTCATCATTAAGAGAAAGCAATCAGAATCTTGATGTAATCACAGCGATGATCAAAGATTACCAGAAAACAAGTAAAACCAAGTTACTTTGGAATACAGCTAACCTATTCACGCACCCACGATATGTACACGGAGCTTCTACATCAAATCTTGCTGACTCATTTTCCTATGCTGCGGCACAAGTAAAAAAAGGTTTAGAGATGGGCAAGGAGCTTGGTTCAGAGAACTATGTATTCTGGGGAGGCAGAGAAGGTTATGAATCTCTTCTAAATACCGATATGAAGTTAGAACAAGATAATATGGCTCGTTTTTTCCATATGGCTATAGAATATGCAAATGAAATCGGATATACCGGTCAATTTTTAATTGAACCAAAACCAAAGGAGCCAACTAAGCATCAATATGATTTTGATGTAGCTACTAGTTTATCCTTTTTACAAGCATATGGACTTGCGGATCATTTTAAATTTAATGTAGAGGCAAACCATGCGACATTAGCGGGTCATACGTTTGAACATGAATTGCGTACAGCAAGAATTCATGGAATGTTAGGATCAGTTGATGCAAACCAAGGCGATCCACTTCTTGGTTGGGATACTGATGAATTTCCAACAGATATGTATTCTAGTACACTTGCAATGTATGAGATTCTTAAAAACGGAGGACTTGGTAGTGGTGGGTTGAATTTTGATGCGAAGGTCCGAAGAACATCTTTTGAACCAATTGATTTATTTGAGGCACATGTAGCAGGTATGGATTGCTTTGCAGTTGGGTTGAAGGTTGCTGCAAAACTAATAGAAGACCGAGTGTTGGATGAACTTGTAGAAGATCGTTATTCTAGTTTTAAAGAAGGAATTGGACTAGATATCGTCGAAGGAAAAAGTAGCTTCCGTCAATTAGAGGAGCATGCACTTGGTCTCACGGAGATTCGTCCGCGTTCAGGGAAACAAGAAAAATTAAAAGGTATCATTAATCAATATCTACTTGAAACAATGCAATCGGTAAAAGCATAGCTCAAAACGTTGGAGTGTTTCTTCAGCGTTTTTTAAAATAAAGACAATTGAGGTGGTACGATGTCTTATGTAATCGGAATTGATTTAGGAACTAGCGCGGTAAAACTGATCCTTGTCGCTAAAGATGGTGAAGTTATCGATGAAGTAAGTAAACCATATCCTTTAATCCAACCCAAATCAGGTTATAGTGAACAAAATCCTGAGGAGTGGGTGAGTCAAACCAAACAAGGAATCTCAGAACTAGTTGAACGGCTTCAGGGTTCAGCTGATGAGATTGAAGGGATCAGCTTTTCGGGTCAGATGCATGGTCTTGTTCTGTTAGATAAAAGTTATCACGTTCTACGACCGGCTATTTTATGGAACGATACGCGCACAACAGCGGAATGCCGGTTAATAGAAGAGACTGTTGGTAAAGATACATTGTTACGTATAACAAAAAATCCCACACTAGAAGGGTTTACGTTACCTAAACTATTATGGGTAAAAGAACATGAACCAGACATATATTCTCAAGTTGCTGTTTTTTTATTACCGAAAGATTATCTTCGTTACGCGCTAACTGGAAAGATTCATAGTGAATATTCTGATGCAGGCGGGACTTTGCTTTTAGACATCCAAAATCAAACCTGGAGCAAAGAACTCTGCGATAAGTTAGAAATTAATGTTAATATGTGTCCACCGCTTGTTGAATCGCATGCTTTAGTTGGTCGCGTAACGACGCAAGTTGCCAAACAAACGGGTTTATCGGAACAAACAAAAGTATTTGCTGGCGGGGCAGATAATGCATGTGGAGCTATAGGCGCAGGAATACTTACTGAAGAAGATACACTCGTGAGTATCGGAACTTCAGGTGTTGTTTTAGCTTATGAACAAGATAAGAATAAAAAAATGAATGGCAAGGTACACTTTTTTCACCATGCGCAACCTGGTGCCTTTTACAAAATGGGGGTCACTTTATCTGCAGGCTACAGTTTGAGTTGGTTCAAGGACACATTTGCTACTGATGTACCTTTTGAACAATTAATTAATGAGGCGGGGGCCCGTGAGCCAGGTGCAAATGGATTATTATTTACACCTTATTTAACAGGGGAACGAACTCCACATGCAGATTCTGCTATTCGAGCTAGCTTTATTGGAATGAGCTCAACTCATTCTCGAGCTGATTTTGTAAGAGCTGTATTGGAAGGCATCACGTTTTCATTACGAGACTCCATTGAATTATTTCGAGAAGAGGGTACACCAATTAAACGCATTATTTCGATTGGCGGCGGGGCCAAGAGTAATGTATGGCTACAAATGCAGGCGAATATCTTTAATACGACAGTAGTTAAACAAACAAATGAACAGGGACCTGGATTAGGTGCTGCAATGCTCGCAGCGTTTGGAGTTGGCTTGGTTTAGTAGTTTAGAAGATTGTGCAAACGCCTTTTTACATGAGGATGCTGTGTATGAGCCGGAGCAAGAACAAGTTCAACGATATGACGCACTGTATCAGCTTTACGTAAAAATATATAAGCAAACCAATGAGCTTAATCAATCATTGTCAGTCTATCGATAGACATAAAAAAGAAGCTGCGTCTGTTCATAAACAGGCGCAGCTTCTTTTGAGTAAATAAAAACCCCCTCGAGAGGGGGTTGGTTAATTATGCTTTTTCAACGTTAGCTGCTTGCTCGCCACGGTTACCTTCAACGATATCAAAACGAACTGCTTGGCCTTCTTCAAGAGTCTTGAAGCCTTCGCTTTGGATAGCAGAGAAATGTACGAATACATCGTCCCCGTCTTCGCGCTCGATGAAACCAAAACCTTTTTCTGCATTAAACCATTTTACTGTACCTTCTAACATGTGTGTTTCCTCCTTGAAATTGTAGTACTAATTACGTTAACCATCAAGCTTCAAGAGGAAACGACATAAGGTATTCCTTCTATCCACGTTAATAAAACAATAAGTAGCATAGGTACATATTAGCACAGGCTACAGCAATATGCAAGCTATAATCTCGTAACCTGTGCAATTAAAAATCGCTTTTAATCACTCGACGATTTGTTTTTTGTTTTTTCAGGATGGCGCTGTTCTTTTTCCTCACGATTAATCTCTTCTAATGGTAATTCATCAATAGGCATGGATGATTGATCATGGTGACTTTGAGCATCTTCGTTCTTTTTGAATTTCTCTTTATCCACTTGTGCTTTTTTATTTGCTTCAGTCATCTTAATCCCTCCTTATTATTGTGCATAACCCATAAATATAATTTTAAACATCGGCTTGACTTCTATCAGTTTAGTGCTAAACTGATAACAAGAAGGGAGGCGTAAGATGCATAAGCCAAAAGAGCCACGTACAAAACAACAACGATTAAGTTTGTTATTATGGTTTCGTTTAGCTCGTTTCTACAATCAAAGTAACCGAATGTCTAATGAACATGTAAAGCCTTATGATTTAACAATCTCACAGTTTGATTTGCTTGTTCAGACACAGGCTAATCAGCCGATCTCACAAATGGATTTGGCCGAAAAACTTCTTGTCACCAAAGGTAGTATCACTCAAATGCTCGCAAAACTTGAACAAAGAGATTTAATTAAAAAAGAGCAAGATTGGCGTATCAAACGTATTTCACTGACGGAAAAAGGTGAATTACTTATGCAACAAGCGCGCCCTGACCAGTCAGCATTTCAATCTTCACTGTTTTCATCCTTAACTAGAGATGAACAAAAACAATTAAATATATTATTAAAAAAAATTCAAAAAGGGATCGAATCCCATACAAATCAGGAGGATGAACAATGAATATTTTGCCACTTAAAGGACAACATCATGTATCAGCGATTACAGCTAACGCTAAAGAAAACTTGCATTTCTACACAGAGATCTTGGGAATGAGATTGGTTAAGAAAACAGTTAATCAAGATGACACATCCGTTTATCATTTGTTTTATGCAGATGAGCGTGGTAACCCTGGAACAGATTTAACATTTTTTGAAATTCCGCATGCTGGAACGACTTATGAAGGGACAAATAGTATTAGTTTAACTTCATTACGAGTTGCTGATGATAATGCGCTTGACTACTGGGTGAACCGTTTAGAAGAACACGATGTGAAACATGAAGGGGTTACTGAAGAGTCAGGTAGGAAAACACTTGCATTCCGTGATTTTGAAGGACAGCGTCTACAGTTTGTGTCAGATGAACATAATCAAGGTGTTGCTGGCGGGAAACCATGGGATAAGAGTCCAGTGCCTGTTGAACATGGTGTGGTTGGTTTAGGACCTGTTCGTTTAACGGTTAGCAGACCTGATATTACAGCCAAAGTTCTAGTAGACGTGATGGGATTCAGTGAGGTACGTTCGTACACAGAGGAAACTAGCAGTCAAACCATTCGAGTATTTGAAACTGGTGAAGGTGGTACAGGTGGTGAGATTCATTTACTTGAGAGGAATGATCTTCAGCGTGAAAGACCGGGTAGAGGAAGTGTACACCACGTTGCTTTCAGAGTGGAGAATCAAGATGAATTAAACAAATGGGTTGAGCACATCAGTGCATCTGGACTTCCGAATTCAGGATTTGTAGAACGTTATTATTTCCGTAGCCTGTATTTCCGCGAACCAAATGGCATTCTATTTGAACTAGCGACAGATGGTCCAGGGTTTGAAGGAGACGAATCATTTGATACTTTAGGCGAGAATCTTGCATTGCCTCCATACCTTGAAAATCAACGTGAACAAATTGAAGCAACGATTAAGCCACTACACACAAAAAAAGGATAAGTATAAAAGGAGTGTAAAGCCAATGCATCATGAACATCTATTCAAAAAAGGTGAGGACACTAGCTTGCCAACAATTGTTCTTCTTCACGGTACAGGTGGAGATGAAAATGACTTACTTCCTATCGCAGAGATGATTGCAAAAAAAGCATCTGTACTTAGTGTACGTGGAAATGTATCTGAGAATGGTATGAATCGATACTTCAAACGTCTTGCTGCGGGTGTTTTTGATAAAGAAGATCTTTCAAAGCGCACAAATGAATTACACGAGTTTATTCAAGATGCAGCACATAAATATGAGTTTGATGCGAAAAAGGTTATTGCAATTGGTTACTCAAATGGAGCAAATATCGCAGCAAATTTGATTTATACGATTCAAGATTCATTGTATGGAGCTATCTTGTTTCATGCTATGCAGCCTCAAGAAGCTGTTCAAGTTGGACGCATTGAGCAAACAGCAGTGCTAGTCTCATCTGGAAAACGTGATAATATGATCCCAGCTGTAGAATCTGAAAAGCTGATTCAAACGCTTAAGCAATCGGGCGTAGATGTTACAGAATTCTGGACTGAAGGCGGTCATGAGCTAACGCGTGAAGAAATAGTCGAAGCCACACGATGGTTTACGGAACAAACAAAGTAAATCGCATAGATCAGGCACCTGATATTTGATCAGGTGTTTTTTCTATTTATGTAAGATAGTGCGAATATCCTTAAAACGGTTGACTTTCACTGCAATGATTTATAGTATAAAGGGGTTTCAGAGACTTATTTATTGCTAGAAATGAGGTCGTAACATGTCAGAACATGAAACAGGGATAAATGAAGAGCAACTATCCAAGCGTAAAAACTGGGTGCTTTTTGGAATTATAGGTATTATGACTTTAGGTATTATCTATTTAGCTATTTTTCAAGATATCTGGTATCGAGTAGTCGTATTAACGGCACTGATCTCCGGTGGGATTTTAATTTATCGACAGCTTTCTTCTATTCAGAAACATCTTAATGGAGGAGTACCAAGAGTTGAGCTATCAGATGACGTTGAAGATGCACGACTTTCTGAGCCGGAAATGCTTGAAAAGGAAACGGAGCTTCAACAGCTTGATCTAGATCGAACTCAAATGTTTGAAGAGTTATTAAGTCGATCTGCCATTGAAGAGCATGAAAAAACAGCATACCGAGAAAAAATGGCTGAAAAAGAAACAGAAACCTCGCGAATTCGTGAAGAGCTAGGACATGCGCCGAGTAAATTGCAGCAGGTATACGAAGGAACTAAAAAGTATTTTGTTAAAGATAATCCGATGAAAGAAATTGCCGCATCACTTGATTCTGAAATCATTGAAAATGGAACACTTTCAGAACTTAACGACGAAATCCAACGTATGATTCCTAGATTATCTAGAGAAAGCCTTGAATCACTAGAAAACTCAAATTATATGGATGAATCTTATAAGCTCACTCGATCAGGCTATAAAGAGCTTGTACAAGCAGCTGATCAACTTAAATAATGATGAAAAAGCACACGCCCTTATTGAAGAGGTGTGTGCTTTTGCTTTGTGTTTATATAATATCGATAGAGGGAACCTTGTTCACAAACAATATAAAGGGAGGAGTTAAGATGGTTATTATACTTGGGATGATTCTTTTTCCTATTGTGATTCTTCTTGCCTTAGTGCAAATAGTTCGAGGTTCTCAATTAAAAAAGGAACATCAAATCGAGCAGATAGTCACTCGGAAATTAAAAGAACATTATTCGAATCAAAAAGATTGATATTAATTGCCTATCAAAGCTTGCCGAATTCCTTGAAACACATCTGTATTATCAATTGTTCCAGTAAAATTAGTTGATTGGGGACCATAAGCATAAATTGGAACATCAATTGCCGTATGATTATCACTCGTCCAAGCCATTCCCGCTTTTTCACTAACTAGTGTATTAAGCGCCATTTTGGGGTCATTACTCTTTTTAATCCGTTCTAGCTCATCACCTGAAAAAGTCATAGATGTCTCCTCAGTTATCACCTCTTCTAAATTTGAGAAGGAGTGATCCACAAGTTGTATCATGTCTGCACCAGTCATGGAAACATCGTGTAGATTGGATGGGTTGAACTCGTCATCTGGTTGAATGGATAATCCACCTGTATCATGGTCACCGACGATAACGACTAATGTTTCTTTGTCTTGCTCTGCGAAATCAACAGCTAATTTAACTGCTTCCTCAAAAGCATGTGTATCTTTCATTGCGTACGCTGCATCGTTATCATGACCAACCCAGTCAATTTGACTGCCCTCAACCATTAGGAAAAAGCCTTCATCGGATTGAGAGAGGTGGTCAATTGCAAAGGAGGTCATTTGCGCAAGTGATGGTTCAATTATACTTGGACCAAAATTGGCGAGCAGCGCATCGTCTGCAAACAGTCCTAAGAATTTTTTTGATGAATCTGCTTCTGTAGCCAGTAGATCACGTTTGGTTTCCATATAGGTAAATCCATTGTCTTCCGCTTCTCCAATTAAATCTACACCATCTTCGCGAATTCCGCCTTGCTCAGGAGATTGAAATTGTTCCCTGCCACCACCTAAAAGTAAATCTATACCATCATGATGAATAAGTTGTTTAGCAATGCCTTCATAATCATTTCGTCCTTCAACACTAGCTGCAAAAGCTGCCGGAGTAGCATGATTTATGGTAGACGTGGCAACGAGACCATTCTTCTTGCCAGCTTGTCTAGCCAAATCAACAATTGATTCTAATTCCTCGCCTTCTGGTGAATAACCAATGACGCCATTATTTGTTTTAACTCCTGTAGCAAGTGCTGTTCCAGCAGCTGCAGAGTCGGTGATCAACGAGTCTGCTGAATGAGTTGCTACCATTCCTTTTAGCATCTGTTTTTCTTCCCAAATAGGTGGTCCATCTTCTTTAAATAATCGATAACTGTCTGCATAAGCGGTTGAGAAGCCATCAGGAATCAGGAATATCACATTATTAACTTCATCCCCAAAAGCATCAGGCATGTCAACACCAGAATCCGATGCACTCGCAGAAAGCATAGGGGAGAGGGATAACCCCACTAGAGTAATTGCAGTGAACGTAATTGCTAGATTCTTTTTCATATAAAAAAGCCTCCTTCAGAATAGGTTCGTCCCCATTCTAACAAGAGGTTATGTCGTTCATGTTACTTGGATATTAACAAACAGTGAATCAATGTAAAGACACTTAGTGTGATTTCACAAAAAAAGTCGAAAACTTAACCAGCTTTGCTTAATCGACGTGTAGGTACCAATGGCTGCTAACCCATAGCACAAACCCATAAGAGCACCTAGAAGAGTGCTTTGACGACAAGATATACGTTTTGACACAGACAAGCCAATACCAACTAGCACAGAAGGAGTAAATGGATACTTTACATAAGCTAAACGATTTAACAATTGACCAAGTAGACAAAAAATCGGGGCCAAAAACTCAATTTCAATGACGGCAGTTTGAACAAACGTAGAGATCACACTGCTCGCTCCTTTGTTTTTATCTTAGTATGTGCAGAAACATAAAGCTTATCCAAAAGAAATAAAAAAGCTCTGTGCTATACTGAAAAAAAAGATCATTTTTTCTGATAATTGGAGGGGGAAGGCATGTCAACAAAGGTTATTACACTCGATAATGTGTCGTGGAGACGTCAAAAGAAACCCATTCTTGAAGACATTCAGTGGGAGGTTCAAAAAGGGGAGCATTGGGCCATTCTAGGGGCAAATGGTTCTGGGAAAACGTCAATACTTAAGCTTATCACTGGGTATGAATGGGCTACAACTGGCACCATAGATGTTTTGGGGGAACGCTTTGGACAGACAGCCATCTTTGACTTACGCAAACGAATTGGTTGGTTAAGTGCCTCACTAGATGAAAAATATCGGAACTATGAGGGTTTATCATGTGCAGATGTGATTGTGAGCGGAAAAAATGCTTCAGTTGGGATCCATGAACAGGTTGATGACGTCGATATTCAACAGGCTCTAAGTCTTGCAAAAGAAATGGGTTTGTCTCATGTGTCTCATTCACCCTTAAGGAACTTATCACAAGGTGAACGAAAAAAAACATTTTATGCAAGAGCGATGATGACTAGTCCTGAGATTATGATTGTTGATGAGCCAACTAGTGGACTTGATATCCTTGCCAGAGAACAATTTCTCACGCATTTACAAAACGCACACTTAAATGCTGAAAGTCCAGTATTGCTGTATGTTACTCATTATCCTGAAGAAATTATACCTGCGGTGACCCATGTATTATTGCTCAAAAATGGCAGGGTTGTAGCTGCGGACAAAAAAGAAAAGGTTCTAACAGATCAACTTTTAACGCAGGCTTTTGATGTTCCGATTTTTGTGTCTTGGCGAGATGAACGACCATGGATTCAAGTTGGCTCCATCGCAGAAGTAGGAAAAAGCACATGATTGGCGATTTAATTTATTTACGTTCTTTTCAAATAGAAGATGCAGAAGATTTACTTCTCATGCAAACGCAGAACAAGCTGTTTTTTGAGCAGTATTCAATGATGCGTACAAATGATTTTTATTCAATGGACTATCAGAAACAAATGATTAAGCAGTTTTCACAGCTTAAGCTTCAAGGAATAGAATTTCATTTTGGAATATTCTTAAATGATACAGATCAACTAATTGGAACGATTGATTTATTTCAGCTGTATCGTGGTTCTTTACAAAGTGCCATGATTGGTTATTTTATTAGTCACGCCCATAATGGAAACGGATATGCAACAGAGGCATGTAAGTTACTTGTAAACTATGCATTTTCTAATCTAAAACTTCATCGGTTAGAAGCAGGTGTTATGCCTCGTAATCTCGGCTCAATTCGTGTACTTGAAAAATCTGGTTTCCATAAAGAAGGCATTGCAAGAAAAAACGTACGTATTAATGGGGTATGGGAAGATCATCAAGTTTTAGCCTGTTTAAATCCAAATGACTGAGGAGGATTAACGATGCAAAGAGTGCCACAAACCGTTTTAATCTATTTATTTGATGAAGTAGAAGTTCTTGATTTTGCTGGTCCTTTTGAAGTATTATCTCTTGCTCAAAAAGAAAATCAACCATTCTTTCAGGTATACACCATTTCTGAAACTGGAGGAGCCATTCGAGCAAGGAACGGACTAGTGGTTCAGCCAGATTATGGCTTTGATACGTGGGATGGTCAGGAGGACCTAGTCATTATCCCTGGTGGTCGTGGAGCGCGAGAAATTGAAATTCATAAAGAGTCGGTCTTGGAGTGGATACGAACCATGTATCAAAAATCTACTATCTTAGCATCTGTGTGTACAGGATCCTTACTACTCGCTGAAGCCGGACTACTAAAAGAGAAGGAAGCAACAACACATTGGGCAAGTCTAGATCATTTTGAATCTACATATCCGGACGTTCACGTAAAGCGCGGAGTCAAATTTGTTGATCAAGGCGACTTAATAACCTCAGCAGGTATTTCAGCTGGAATTGATATGTCCTTTCATATCGTGAAGAAGCTAATTGGCGTTGACAGTGCTAAAGCCACAGCGAAGAGAATGGAGTATGATATAAAGTTATAGAAAAAACGCCTCTTCATTTGAAAGAGGCGTTTTTTAAATGACTTACTCGGCATAGCTTTCTTCGAGCTGAGTAATTAACTCTCCGACATATTCAACAGAGGTACGAATGGTATCAGGATTACTCATATCTACCCCTGCGTCAGCAAAAAGATCTAGTGAACTTTTTGTTCCTCCGGCTTTTAGCATCTCAAGCCAACGATCGATTGCCGGCTGACCTTCCGATTCAAATGACTTATATGCAGCAGTAGAAGCGGCAAGACCAACAGAATACGTATATGGATACAAGCCCATATAATAATGAGGTTGTCTCATCCATGTTCTTCCCGCACCTTCATCTAACACAACTGCATCTCCCCAGAATCCTTCAAGTACTTGATTCTTCGTTAGACGTAGTGTGGATGCTGTTAAAGGTTCGCCTGCTCCAGCTAGCTCGTATACGCGTCTTTGGAATTCACCTTCTAGCAAGTGAGTGACAAAATTATGGTAATACGTTCCGAGGAACTGTAGGATAACCCAACGTTTCATTTGTGGATCGTCTGTTTCTTGTAATAAATGGTTACCCAGAATTAACTCATTCATCGTTGACGGTGCTTCAATATTGTAAAGTGATGGTCGCACAGATGAAAGGGGTTGATGTTGGTTAGCTAAGTAGAAGTGACCCGCATGGCCAAGTTCATGAGCAAGCATAAAGGCACCACGCATATTGCCTGTCCATGTCATCAAAATGTACGGATGAGCACCAAATGGACTTGAACAAAACGCACCTGTACGTTTGCCGATATTACTTGCACGATCGACCCAAGCGTTCATTTAAAGCTTTATCAAGCATCTCTGAGTATTCAGGACCCATGACTTTTAATGCTTCTTGAATCAGATCTGAAACCTTTTGATAGGTTGTTTCAGGTTGAAACTCTGGATCAAGCGGTGCTTTTAAATCACAAAATGTTAATTCGTCTAAGCCGAGTACACGCTTTTTAAGTCTCGCAAATCGTTGCATATGAGGCGCAAGCTCTTTGTAGATGATATCAAGTTGATTTGTGTACATCTGCTGGCTAACACGTTGCTCGTGTAACAACATATCTGTCGCAGACTCATAGTTACGTAGACGTGCCAGCGTCACATGTTTTCCAACTTCAGTTGCATAGGTTTGTGCATACGTATTTTCGTATTTTGCTAATGTAGCATCAAAGGTTTTATAGGCATTTCTACGTTCATCTGTGTCCGGAGATAATTCGTATTGATCCTCAAATAATGCAAACGAAAGAGATTTTTCTTCACCCTTTGCTCCTTTAAAGGATGGGAAGGTCATATCAGCTGATTTACTAGCTGAATAAATGGCATAAGGTGATGTTAAAGTTGGACTCAATGCTTGCAGAGCTTTCTCTGTTTCTGCATGAAGAGAGTATGGTTTTTTAGATAGAATCTTATCAAGTAATATATTAAATTTGTTGAACCCAGGCAGTACTTCAGTAAATTGTTGAATGGTTGCTTCTGGAATGGAGAGAATTTCAGACTCGATAAAAGAAAGAGATGCAGATACTTCAGCTAAAATGTCAGTGGAAACAGCATAATCTGCTTGCGCTTCTGCATTGGTTCCATCAACAGATAGTTTTAGATTTGCATATGTAGAGATAAGGACAATTTTTTCCATAATAGATTCTCTAGCTTCCAAGCAATTTAACAGATTCTCAGGTCGCTCAGCTAGCTTTCCTGAAAAGCTTGTAATACCCTCTACAGCTTGGAGACAATGCATAAAGTGCTTCCTGCCAAGACCCTCTTGTTTCAAAAAGATCAGTTAAATCCCATGTTTCTGAATAATCAATCTCTGAACGGTGTGCTAAAGTTGTCAAATGATTTTCCTCCTTTTATTCGTAAAGCGAATTAAATGTAGTATACACTAGATTGGGAAGGAAGTTTAGCGAAAAGTTCTAGGCATGCCTATAGTAAAACAAACAAACATTCGCTACAATAGAATAAGAAGAATGTTTAGGGGTGCAAGTATGTTTAAAAAAAGCTTACAACAACTATTGCGTGACTTAAAAGAGAATGAATCCTTTAAGGAACAGATTGTTCATTGGCACGAACTTGAAGCAGTGGAAGCAAGGACTTGCCCGTTTCCGGACCAGATGAATAACAAACTAGTTCAGGCTTTGCAAAAAAGAGGAATTGGTGAGCTGTATACTCATCAGGAAGCTGCATATTCAGCAACACAAAAGGGTGAAAATATAGTAGCGGTAACTCCAACGGCATCAGGTAAAACACTTTGCTACAATTTACCGGTCCTCCAACAAATTTCAGAGAATAATGAGAGCCGAGCTCTTTATATTTTTCCTACTAAAGCGTTAGCACAAGATCAAATGAGTGAACTTAATGAGCTCATTGATGAAATGGATGTACCAATTCGCTCTTACACATATGATGGTGATACATCTCCTTCCATTAGACAAGCTGTAAGAAAGGTTGGGCATGTAGTTATTACCAATCCTGATATGCTACATTCAGCAATCCTCCCACATCATACAAAATGGGTATCGTTTTTTGAGAATTTACAGTACATCATTATCGATGAACTACATACATATCGTGGGGTATTTGGAAGTCATGTTGCAAATGTCATTAGGCGACTAAAACGCATAGCAGCTTACTACGGGGCAAACCCAACATTCATTTGTACATCAGCAACCATCGCAAATCCCAAAGAGCTAGCAGAAGAATTAACAGGCCGACCAATGCGCCTAATTCAAAACAATGGAGCGCCTAGAGGAAAAAAACACTTTATCTTTTACAACCCTCCGATTGTGAATGAACCGCTAAATATACGTCGAAGTGCAACAGTTGATGTCAATGAGTTAGCAAAGCAATTTTTAACAAATGGCATTCAAACAATTGTGTTTGCAAGAAGTCGAGTGCGTGTTGAGATTATACTAAGTCATCTACAGGAATTAATTAAACATCGCTTCGGTCCAGATACGATACGAGGGTACCGCGGTGGATATCTACCAAAACAACGACGAGAAATTGAAAGAGGTTTGCGAAAAGGTGACATCATTGGCGTTGTGAGTACAAATGCACTTGAGTTAGGAGTAGATATCGGTCAACTTCAAGTATGTGTGATGACGGGTTACCCTGGTTCGATTGCGAGTGTTTGGCAGCAGGCGGGAAGAGCCGGGCGGAGGCAAAATGAATCTGCCATTATCATGGTAGCTGGTTCCTCTCCGATTGATCAATATATTATTCAACATCCTGAGGCGTTTTTTGATCGCTCTCCAGAGTCAGCAAGGCTCAATCCAGATAATTTAATAATCTTAATGGATCACTTAAAATGCGCGGCCTACGAGCTTCCATTTAAACGAGGAGAAACATTTGATGGTGTTGAGATTGAAGAAATCCTTGAATATTTAACTGAGCATCAGGTTTTACATGAACGAGCAGAGAAATGGTATTGGATGAATGAGTCGTTCCCGGCACATGGCATAAGTTTACGCTCAGCCTCTCAAGAAAATGTCGTGATTATCGACCAAAGTGATGTAACCAAGCATACGGTCATTGGAGAAATGGATCGTTTTAGTTCGATGACTCTATTACATGACGAAGCGATCTATCTGCACCAAGGCACTCAATACCAGGTTGAATACCTTGATTGGGACGAACGTAAGGCATTCGTAAGAGAAGTATCTGTGGAGTATTATACGGATGCAAACTTAGCTGTTAAGCTGACTGTGCTTGAAGAAGATGAGACCAAGCAGCGTCCTTATGCACATCTATCTTATGGAGATGTGATGGTTAATGCAAAAGCAACCATATTCAAGAAGATTCGCATGAGTACATTTGAGAACATTGGATCTGGTCCAATTCATTTGCCGGAAGAAGAGCTACATTCAAGTGGGATGTGGTTCAGCTTTTCGCCGGAGTTAATTGAGCAGTTTGGAGAGGCGTCACTCGAGGCAGGATTAATGGGGTTTGCGCATGTTCTTGGGGCGGTATGCCCAGTTTTTGCAATGTGTGACCGTAATGATCTTCATGTCGTTCCACAAATAAAGGCGGATCACTCGGAACGTCCAACTGTTTTTGTCTACGACAGCTATCCAGGTGGCATAGGACTTTCAAAAGAAATTTACCAAAAGGTTGATTCCGTACTGCAGCATGTACAAAATTTGGTTGAATCATGCCCTTGTCAATCAGGATGCCAAGCTTGTGTTGGCGCCACCAGTTCATTCGGACAACTTGAAACAAAACAAATTGTGAAACGTTTAGTTAGTGGACTACTAGCGGATAAAACGAGCTACTAAATAGAGATCAGGAGAGATAACATGAGTAAAATTCAACTGAATGTGTTTGAAACAAGTGATGTACATGGTCACATTATGCCACACAGGTACCGAACAGAAGATGATTTACCTCTTGGTTTGGCCAAAATTGGCTCTTTAATTAAAGAAGTACGTAGCAAAGAAAACCATGTGTTGGTTGTTGATAATGGTGACTTAATTCAAGGAACTCCACTCACAACCTATTTTTCAAAACTTGATACGGATCAAGAACATCCACTTATTCGTGCTGCAAACTTGTTAGATTATGATGCGGCTGTACTTGGAAATCATGAGTTTAATTTCGGCTTAGATACACTGAATCAAGCTGTTCAAAACTCTACATTTCCATGGTTAGCAGCTAATATTGTGGATGAACAGACCAAGGAATGTTACTTTGGAAAGCCATATATTGTGAAGGACTATGACGGTGCAAAAGTAGCGTTACTTGGTTTAACTACACAATATATCCCTAATTGGGAAGACCCTAATCATATCGTAGGTCTAGAATTTGTTGATTGCGTGGAGTCAGCGAAAAAATGGGTTTCACACATCCGACAGCACGAACAGCCAGATGTTCTTATCGTTTCATACCATGGAGGATTTGAACGAAATCCTGAAAATGGCGAGTTGGAAGAAAGGGAGACGGGGGAAAATCAAGGATATGCGCTTTGTCATGAAGTAGAGGGTATTGATCTTCTTCTTACTGGTCACCAACACCGTTTACTTACGGGCAAGTGTGGAGATGTTCACATCTTACAACCAGGTTGCTTCGGTGCGGCTGTTGGTAAGGCAGTCATCGAGCTAGAAAAAAACTCAGATAAGTGGCAAATTACATCTATTCAAACTGAATTGCTTGATCTTGATCATGTCAAAGCAGATCCAGCTATTGTTAAAGCTTCTGATCTCTTGGAAAAAGAGGTTCAAGGCTGGTTAGATGAGCCAATTGGTTATGTTGAAGGAAGTTTGCGAATTGAGGATGCGTTTGATGTACGGTTAAACAAACATCCTTTTACCGAATTTATTAATAAGGTTCAAATGGAAGCTTCAAACACTGCAATCTCTAGTACAGCTCTGTTTGACAACACATCTAAGGGTTTTCCTGACAAAATCACCATTCGTGACGTGATGTCGAATTACATTTATCCGAATACATTAAAGGTGTTAGAGATCACAGGAGAAGAATTAAAAGCTGCACTAGAACGTAGTGCAAGTTATTTTATGCTGACAGATGGCGAACCAGCTATCAATCCGGCCTTTCTTTACCCTAAACCACAACATTATAACTATGATATGTGGGAAGGCATTCGATACACCATTGACCTCTTAAAACCAGAGGGGGAGCGAATCGTACAACTAGAAGACGAGCATGGAGAACCGATTCAACTAGGCAAGACCTATGAAGTGGTTATGAGCAACTATCGTGCTAGTGGTGGTGGCGAATACACGATGTTTAAGGACAAACCTGTGATACGAGAAATGCAAGACGATATGACAGATTTGATTATTCAATACGTGCAAAAACATCAAACAATCTCTTCTGCAGTTAATCAGAATTGGAAAGTTATCTGGTAATAAAAAACAAGCAGGTACCATATCAACATGGTCCTGCTTGTTTTTCTTATTTAGACGAGCTTAGCTCTTATTTTTCCTGATACAAAGTCAACGAGTGTAATCATCACAATGATTCCAAGTAAGATAATACCAACTCGTTCCCAGTCTCGAACTTGAAGCGCAAAAATTAACGGTGTACCAATACCACCAGCTCCAATGACACCTAAAATAGAGGCGGCACGAATATTTACTTCAAATCGATACATAACGAAATTTAAATAACTAGGTAGTATTTGTGGTACAACAGCAAACCAAAGTGTTTTAACCGGATTAGCACCTGTGGCAATCAATGCCTCTGTTGTACTTAAATTAACACTTTCTACATCATCAGAAAATAATTTACCAAGCATCCCTATAGATCCAATTCCAAGAGCAAGTACCCCAGAAAAAGAACCTGGTCCTACTGCTTTAATAAAGATTAAAGCGAAGATAATGTCTGGAAATACTCGAATAAAGCTAAGGATAAATTTACCAAACTGAGAAATGACTCGTGATTTAACGATATTACGAGCTGCAAGAAAAGCTAATGGTATACAAAAAACAGCTGCAATAAATGTACCAAGTATCGCAATCGCTAATGTTTCAATTAACTTCGCAATTAAATCCTCACCGGCAGGGTCATACACATAGTCCCAATCCGGGTTGAATAATCCGCTAAAGATTGCTCGAACAATTTGACCAGAGGTTTCTTTAACCTCAATTGTAGGTAGACCTGCAAAAGCCCATATGTAGATGAGCATAAGAACAATGACAACAACAAAACGTGTAAAGATCTTTTTCTTTTGTGGGTTCATGATAATTTCTCCCTTAGAGACGTACTGATAAAGTCAATAATCAGTACAACAATCAAGGTATATAGAATGATGGTAGATACCCTGGCGTAATCAAAAAATCCAAGTGCTTGGTCATAATACAAACCAATTCCACCTGCGCCTACAAGACCAAGTACTGCCGCCGCTCTTACATTAACCTCAAATGAATAGAGGCTAAATGACAAGAATTGAGCGGTAACTTGAGGTATAACACCAAACATCACTAGCTTAACCTGGTTTGCACCTACTGCGCGCATCGCTTCAAGTGGACCTTCATCAATTCCTTCAATGGATTCATAGATTAATTTACCGATAATCCCCATTGAAAATCCAATTAGAGCCAGGACACCGGAAAAAGCACCAATTCCAAAAATCGCAACAAAGATAGCAGCTAATAGGAGATCAGGAATCGTACGAATTAAATTAAGCAACCAACGTGCAGGCACATTGATAAGTGGTGTTCTTAATACGTTTCTTGCAGCAAGAAGTGCAAGAGGCATAGCAAGCAACGCACCAAACGTTGTTCCAAGTACTGCCATTCGTATCGTTTCTAGAATCGGTTCGGTAATTCTCGTAAAATAAGCCCAATCCGGTGGAAACATCTCCTTTACGAGGTCCCACATATTTGGAGCACCTTTTTGAAGCTCAGAGAATGAGAACCCAACATTGTGTCCGCTATACCATAGGATCGCTAAAATAAGCAAGGCAGAGAAAGTTTGTTTGGTTTTTTTCTGCCGATAAGGTGAAGTGTTCTTTTGATTTGGAGAAGATGGGCTCATGCGTTAACACCCAACATTTCTTTATCATCAATCGGACGACCGTAAATTTCAGCAAACGCCTCATCTGTTGCTTCTTCTACAGGGCCATCAAAAACAATTTCACCAGCTCTTAAACCAATAATACGCGTTGCATAAGCGCGAGCTAAATCAATAAAGTGTAAATTAACAATGGTTGTTATACCTAGATCATTATTAATACGTTTTAAATCATCCATGACTTGTTTTGTCGTTAATGGATCAAGAGATGCAACAGGCTCATCAGCTAAAATAATTTTAGCTTCCTGAGCTAATGCACGGGCAATCGAAACACGTTGTTGCTGCCCACCAGATAACTCGTCTGCTCTTGAAAAAGCTTTATCTGGAATGTTTACTCGCTCCAATGCTTTCATTGCTAAATCCTTGTCTTCTTTTGGAAAAAGACCAAAAATCATTTTAAGAGTAGAGTGGTAACCTACGCGTCCCGATAATACATTACGAAAAACGGAAGAACGTCTCACCAAGTTGAAGTTTTGAAAGATCATGCCGATGTCACGTCTGATTTTATACAAACCTTTTCCTCTAGCTTTTGTAATAGATTGGCCATCGATTAGGATTTCTCCGTCAGTAATTTCATGAAGGCGATTAATAGAACGAAGCATTGTTGATTTTCCAGCACCAGATAAACCAACAATGACCACAAACTCACCTTTTTCAATCGTTACATTCATGTTTTGAAGGCCTTTTGTTCCATTTGGATAGACCTTTGATACATTTTTAAACTCAATCATGATAAATCCTTCCTTCTATTAGGAATAATAAAAATGGTTGGTGCTCCGCAAGGTACGGAAACACCAACCACCTACATACCGTTTACATCTAAATGACGACCCGTACGAGTCCTACTCTGTTTTTACTTTTTCGTTGTATTCACGAACAGTTTCGAATTTACTGTCGTCAGATTTAACATATCCTTCATGTGTATACACGTCTTTGATAATAGCTCGGCCATCTTCACTTTCTCCAATTGCGATAAATGCTGCTTGGATCTTATCTTTCCATTCTTGATCCATGTCAGGAAGAACAGCAATTGTATCGTTTGGAATTGGCTCTGTAAATTCAAGGATTTCTGTATCTTCAAATACAGATGGGTAATCACTTGTTACAACATTACGAGCATCTTGGAATGTTGCAGCTGCATCAACATCTCCGTTTAGTAGAGAGATAATCGCTTGGTCATGTCCTTTAAGTGTCACTGGCTCAACATCTGTTAATGGATCTAATCCTGCATCAATAAGAACCGCAGCAGGCCATACATAACCAGCTGATGACGTTACACTTTGATAACCCATTTTTTTGCCTTTTAGATCTTCAATGCTTTCAATACCAGAGTCTTTTTTAACAATAATTTGAGATTTATAGAAATCAACTAAATCCTCAGTAGGAGAACCATCCTCGTCGTTTACTCCATAGCGCTGTGCTTGCAAAATAACTTCTGCAGCGCCACGCTCTTCAGCTAATACATACGCTGTAGGGGGTAGGAAGCCCACATCAACTTGTTCTGAAGCCATTGCTTCAACAATGGTGTTGTAGTCAGTAGATACACTTACTGTAACTGGGATATCAAGTTCTGCAGTTAAAAGATCCTCTAGAGGCTTAGCTTTTGCTTCAAGAGTATCTGCATTCTGAGAAGGAACAAATTGAACACGTAGCTCTTCAGGAACATAACCTGTTGCTTCTTCTGTTCCATTGTCATTCTCGTCACTACCAGTGTTTTCTTCTGGAGCGTCAGAATCACCGCTTCCACAGCCAGCAAGTAAAACGGCTGCTAATGTAAATGATAAACCAGTACCATACAAATGCTTTTTCATTAATAAAGACCCCCTAATTATATGTATAAAACTATCAAACAAAAATCATTATAGCAAAGTATTATTAAAATCATGTAAAAGTTTTGTGAATTATGGTGTAATCATTACATTATAGGTAATCAGGATTTAACCAATTCCCTCCTAAAAATCTATACTTCCCTGATAAAAGATAGATAGATTTGCTAATAGTTAAATAATAGATTAACCATTGTTACCATTTTCATTATACAATCTCTAGGATATATGACAATAACTTTTGTAATAAAATTTATCATTCTCTATTTATAAATAAAATTATGGGAGGCGAATCGTTTGGAAAAGCAAACAAACATTCGCTATACTGGATATATCATTCAACAAGTGAGGTACAAGCCATGCAAATGCGAAATAAACTAAATCGTTTACAAACGCATACAGGATTAAAAGCTGTGGAGCCTAAATCTACTAATAGAGAAGTAGAAAAGAATCTATCATTCTCAATTGATTATCAGAAACAATGGGAAGAGTTAGGAGCTACGATTAAGTGGCTTGATGAACAATATGTTGTGGTGCGTGAAGTGGTTTATCCGCTAGACATCAAACATGGTCATTTTTCGTTTAATCAGCTAGAGAGCGCTTGCCTAAAATGGGAAAAAGCAAAAATAGACCATCCGCTCTCATCACAAAATCTCAAATCAGAACAGCTACTTTTTTTCGATACGGAAACAACAGGTCTATATACAGGTGCAGGTCATCATATTTTTTTGCTTGGCTACGCACAGGTTAAGAAGAGTGGGGTACATGTAACACAATATTTGTTACCAGGTCCGGAGGCTGAAGCTGCTCTTTATTATCACTTTTTAAAAGATGTTGATGATCTTAGTCACTTGGTTACATACAATGGAAAGGCTTTTGATTGGCCACAAGTCAAAACGAGACACACATTTGTCCGTGATCAAGTACCGAAGCTTCCTGCATTTGGTCATTTTGATTTACTGCATGCATCACGAAGATTATGGAGTGATGAGCTCCCCTCTTGCAAACTTCCTATAGTAGAAGAGCATAAACTAGGTTTTAAACGTCAACATGATACACCAAGTTATCTTGTGCCTATGCTTTACTTTGATTTTGTAAGAGATCAGGATCCAGTATTAATGGAAGGTGTCTTAAAGCATCATGAATGGGACCTACTTTCATTAATTTCGTTATATATCGAGCTCTCATTTAAATTAACTGACAGTGCATATGAGCAATCAAATGATAATGAACATTATGAGATGGGTAGATGGTACACAAAGATTGGAGAACAACAATTGGCTTATCAACATTTACAACGAGGTATGATGAGTCATCATCACAACGTTGCCTCAAAAAGTGTATTTGAATACGCTGGTTTAGTAAAAAAACAAAAAAATATGAGTGAAGCGCTAGCTTATTATAAGAAATCTATTGAAAACAACTATAAACAAGCAGAAGCGGCCATTGAATGCGCAAAGATGATGGAGCATACTTTTAAAGACTTGAATGAAGCAGAGTATTTCACTAATATTGCAATGGATTCAATTTCTAATTCCAATATAGAAAACAATAAAAAGCTGCATGTTGAATTAAATAAACGATTAGATCGACTTCAAAAGAAATTACGTATGTAGAAGTACGGCTATTTCCTGGGCAAGCGCATAATAGGCGCCGTTTCACCATTTTTTTCGATTAAGACAACACGAAAACTGTAAAAAGATGTAGAACAATAGAAAGGTAAGTCTTTATGTTAAAGTATCCCGGGATAAATTCCTCTAAAATAGGTGTTACAACTAGTACACATGTACACGAATGAACATAGGTTATTAGTGATTCTAAATAAAAAGGAGGCACTATCCTATGTATGGAAAGAAAAAGCACTGTAAACCTTGTAACCCTTGTGGACCGACAATGCCTGCGTATACACAAAAGCCAACTAACACTCAAATGATGCCAGCCGTTGTTCACCCAACGAAGTATAGTGTAGTTGAAAAAACATGTGAGTATATCGTTCCTGAAGTTCATCCTACTCATACAGATTATGTAACAAATCATGTGTATAAACATGTTCATAGCTGTCCTCACACTCAAGCAAATCACCAAAATGTGAGCAATCAACAGTTTATGTCTAATAATCCAGTAATGGGTGCTCAATCAAATGGTCCAGTAATGGGAGCCCAAAGTAACGCTCCTGTGATGGGTGCTCAAAATAATGCTCCAGTAATGGGAGCTCAAAGTAACTGGCCTGTAATGGGTGCACAGAGTAACGCTCCAGTAATGGGAGCTCAAAATAATGCTCCAGTAATGGGAGCTCAGAGCAATTGGCCTGTAATGGGTGCACAATCAGGTAAAAAACGTTAAGATAATAAAGCGAAATCACACGGGTCCTAGTTGACCCGTTCTTTTTTTAGGAGGAACTTGTGATGAAGACATTGTTAGTTACAGGATACAAACCGCATGAACTCGGTGTTTTTGATGACAAACATGTAGGGATCCAATACATAAAAAAAGCAATAAAAAGGCGTGTTACTTCGTTGATTGAAGATGGTGTGGAATGGATCCTCATTAGTGGTCAACCAGGAGTTGAGTTATGGGCAGCAGAATCAGCTTTTGAATTAAAAGAGATGTATCCTGAACTTAAAGTGGCCATTTTACCACCGTTTTTAGAACAGGAAAGCCAGTGGAAAGAAGCAGCGCAGGAGAAGTATCAACAGGTTTTAAGTGAGGCTGACTTTGTCAAACCAATTACGAATCGAGTATATGATAGTCCAGGCACAATTGCGCTTGAAAAATGATTTTTTAGTTGAGAAATCAGATGCCATGCTTATTTTATATGATCAAGAACAACCAGGAACTCCTAAATTTTATTTAGAACCAACCTTAAAAAAACAAAACAGTCAGAGTGGCTATATGATATATTATTTAACACCGGAAGATATTGAAGATGCTAGACGAGAAGAAGAAATGGATTGGTAGCAAGTTTTGAAACAAAATTGACTTTTCACAGGACTTTTGAAAAAATAAAAGAGAGACTAGTTAGTTTAGACTAAGCAGGGGTGATATTGATGAGTAATCAAGAAATTAAACATTCAGCAAAAGAAATTTTGAATAAAGATTTTAAAACAAGTATGAGAGGGTATAACCCGGATGAAGTGGATAAGTTTTTAGATTCCATTATCCAGGATTATGAGCTTTATCAGAAAAAGGTTGAACAGTTAGAGCAGGAAGTACAACAACTCCGAAAAGAAAACAAAAAGCTTCAGGAGCGACCTACTAGACAAGCTCAGGCACCAAGCCCCTTCTACTAACAATACCAACTACGATATTTTGCAACGTTTATCTAACTTGGAGAAAAAAGTTTTTGGAAGTAAAATGTACGAATAATTCAGGAGGAATGAAACTTTGATTGAAGTTTATTTTGATGGAGCTAGCGCTGGTAATCCTGGCCCGTCTGGAGCAGGAGTGTTTATCAACTTCAAAGACGGAACGGTAGAAGAAAATTCAATTACTTTACCACCAATGTCTAATCATGAAGCTGAATATGAGGCCTTTATATGGGCTCTTAAAAGGTGCACCGAACTAGGCTTTACTCATGTTTCGTTCCGAACGGATTCACAATTGATTGATGATGCAGTTGAAAAACAATTTGTCCGTAACCCTCTATATAAACCATACTTGGAGCAAGCTTTGTCTCTGATTAATCAGTTTGATTTATTTTATCTGAAGTGGATACCAAGTAAATCAAATCGAAATGCTGATCGACTTGCTAGGTTGGCGATCCCAAAACAAAAAAGAGCGTAAGTTGAATGAGTGGTTGCAAGGTGGAGCATATCGAGCTATAATAGATTAGCGCGATCGCGTATCAGGTTTAAGTTAAGCATTCAGGTGGCCGCTGTGCAGCAATGCATAGAGGAAAGTCCATGCTCGCACGAGCTGAGATGCTCGTAGTGTTCGTGCCTAGCGAATTCATAAGCTAGGGTAGTTGGGTAACTGACTAACGGCAGGAGAATTGCCTACGTCCAGTAGGATATGGTAAACGCTCCTTGAAAGTGCCACAGTGACGGAGTCCATCTGGAAACAGATGGAGTGGAACGAGGTAAACCCCTCGAGCGAGAAACCCAAAAATAGGTAGGGGCATTTTCTGATTTGGAATTGAACAAAATCAGAAGGACAGGATTCATTTCCTGTAGATAGATGGTCACCACCAGCGTACGAGGCTCATCACCGCTTGCAGTACAAAGGTACAGAACATGGCTTATCGAGTGCTTAACGATGATTGACTGATTAATTGAATCAATAAATTAAAATCCCCAGATGAGGGATTTTTTTGTTTTGTCTGAATCCTTTAGCGCTAACACGCATTAATATGTGTAAATTTTTGTTTACACGTTCTGAAAATTCAATTAACATAAGAACTATGTTTATAGATAAAAAAGGGGGAAATCAATATGCTTAAGAAATGGGGATTGTTACTATCAGCTCCTTTGCTGATAGCTGCTTTATCTGCCTGTGGAAATTCAGATGATGAAAATGCGGAAAACGGAGAGGACCCAGAATTCACAATTGGTGCAACACAGATTGTTGAACATCCATCTCTTGATGCAGCCTACCAAGGTTTTCAAGATGCTTTAACGGATGCTGGAATCAATGCGGAGTTTTCATTTCAATCAGCTCAAGGTGATCCAAATAATACATCAACGATTGCAACAAACTTTGTTTCTGATGGTGTCGATATGATTTTTGCCAACTCAACGCCTAGTGCAATAAGTGCTTTACAGGCGACTCAAGAGATCCCAATTGTCTTTACTTCTGTTACTGACCCTGTCGAAGCAGGTCTCGTTTCAGCTCTTGACGAGCCAGGTGATTCAATTACAGGTGTACGTGATCTTCATCCAGAAGCAATTGATGACACAGTTGGGTTTATTAATGAGTATTTCCCGGATTCAACAATAGGGCTAGTGTATAATGCCGGAGAATCAAACTCAGTTGTTCAGATTAATGCCATTAAAGAGTCTGTTGAGGGAACCTCATTAACAACAACAGAACGAACAGTTGCTACTTCAGCGGATGTTCAATCAGCTGCTTTGGCATTAGCAGAGGATGCTGATGTCATCTATCTTGTAACTGATAATACCGTTATCGCAGCTTTAGAGTCCATTGTAGGAATTTCGAACGATAGAGGAATTCCGTTAATCGCTAGTGATCCTGAGTCACTTGATTCAGGTGCGTTTGCCGCATTTGGTGTTGATTTCCATACATTAGGATACCAAGCAGGTGAAATAGCTGCAGATATCTTAACTGGTGAAAAATCACCTAGCGATATTCCTGTTGAATCGCCAGCTGAGATTAATTTAGTGATTAATCGTGAGGCAGCGGAAGCACAAGGAATTGAATGGAACGAAGCTTGGGACGACGCAGCAGAGACATATGAATCGAAATAACATCTAACTCGAGACCGGCCTACCGCTTCGGAGGGTCGGTTTTCTTTTATAAAGGAGAAGTGATGAACATGCTTGCGATTTATGGAGCATTAGAACTTGGTTTTATTTATGCCATTATGGCTTTAGGCGTGTATCTAACGTTTCGGATATTAGATTTTCCTGATTTAACAGTAGACGGGAGCTTTGTGACAGGTGCTGCTGTTGCTGCGTTAGCTATTGTTAATGGTGTAGATCCATTTATCGCAACGATATTAGCTGTTTTAGCTGGTTTTGTAGCTGGCTGTATCACAGGTTTATTACATACAAAAGGTAATATTAATCCGCTACTTGCAGGTATCCTGATGATGATCGCCTTGTATTCAATTAATCTTCGTATCATGGGTATGCCACGAATTTCTCTACTTAACGAACCGACGATCTTCGCATGGGTTCGAGAAGGGTGGAATTCGCTTGGTATAGACGACGCACTTCGTTCTTTTTTCCAAGGTCTCGGGATGACAACTCTGCCTTCAACTTGGTCACTTCTTATCGTGACAATTATGGTCGTATTGGTGATTAAAATCATCACAGATTATTTCTTAAAAACAGAGGTTGGTCTTGCCATTCGAGCAACTGGTGATAATAAACGAATGATCCGTAGCTTCTCAGCCAATACCGATTTTTTAATCATACTGGCACTTGGCTTATCTAATGGACTTGTTGCCCTTTCCGGTTCTCTTATTGCACAGCAAGGCGGATTTGCTGATGCAGGCATGGGGATAGGGATGATCATCATTGGGCTCGCTTCAGTCATAATTGGTGAAGCTTTGTTTGGAACAAAATCGATTTTCCGAACAACTCTTGCAGTTATATTCGGGGCTGTTATTTATCGAATTGTTGTTGCCCTAGCTCTTAAAGTAGATTTTCTAGAAGCAGGCGATATGAAGCTCATCACCGCAGTATTAGTAATTGTTGCGCTTATCTCGCCCAAAGTCATTGAGAAGCAACGCGAAAGAAGAAAACGTAGGCAGAAGCATCGACTCGCAAAAGGGCAAGGAGGTGGAGAGAATGCTGAATCTGCATGAAGTCGCTCTAACATTTAATGAAGGTACTGCAGACGAGAAAAAGGCACTTCAAACCATCGAATTAAATTTGGAAAAAGGCGACTTTGTCACCATAATTGGTAGTAATGGCGCTGGCAAATCCACGTTAATGAATGTGATTTCAGGGGCCTTATTACCTGATCAAGGTGATATTCAAATTGATGGTAAAACCGTCATTAAGCATCAGGAATATAAACGATCTGCTTTTATCGGCAGGGTGTTTCAAGATCCAATGGTTGGTACAGCTCCATCGATGACCATTGAAGAAAACCTGGCTATTGCTTATTCTCGAAATAAAAAACGGACGTTAAAGCTTGGTGTAAACAAACAACGTAGAGACTTTTTTAAGCAATCACTCGAATCGCTTCATCTTGGTTTAGAGAATCGTTTTACAGCCAAAGTTGGCCTTTTATCCGGTGGGGAGAGACAAGCCTTATCACTACTTATGGCGACTTTTACTGAACCAAAGATATTATTACTCGATGAACACACCGCGGCTCTCGATCCATCACGTGCTGAATTAATTACAAACTTAACGAGAGATATTGTTTCACGACACAAACTAACAACCCTAATGGTTACTCACAATATGCAACAAGCGTTAGACCTAGGGAATCGTTTGATTATGATGGATCAAGGTCAGATAATCTTGGATATCCCAGAATCGAAAAAGCAGGATCTAACAGTAGAAGGGTTATTACAAGAATTTAAACGAATCCGTGGTTCACAAATGGAAAGTGATCGTGCTGTTTTAGGATAATGTTAAAATGAACTGCCTCCATTATCGTGCTGATAATGGAGGCAGTTTTTTCTGCATTCTAGCAGGCGTTACGCTTTAAAGCGCTAAAATTATACTTGTTTTTGTTGAACGATCACTATATAATTACACCTAATGAGAAGACAGGTGTCTTTTTACAGAGGACTAGTTTGATACATATCATCTTGTATAATTCTACATCTAGAGAATGGAGCTATCATGAAAACAGTTTTGAACAGATGGAATCGTCTTGGCTTAGTTAAACAAATTATTATTGGTTTAATCATCGGAATAATACTTGCCTTAACCATACCTGAGACAGCTCAACCGATTACAATTGTAGGTGAGCTATTTGTTGGTGCGCTTAAAGCTATAGCTCCCGTTTTAGTCTTATTTTTGGTTATATCTGCTTTTGCTCAGCATAAAAAAGGGCAGCAGACAAATATGAAATCGATTATTAGTCTCTATATCATCGGGACCTTCTGTGCTGCTGTAGTGGCAGTCATAGCAAGTTTTCTATTTCCAGTACGCTTAAATCTTGTTAACAGTCCTGAAGGTTTTCAGGCTCCAGAGGGGTTATCGGAAGTCCTTCAATCCTTATTATTAAATATTGTTGATAATCCTATTAATGCCATCATAGAATCCAACTTTATTGGCATTCTCGCTTGGGCTATTGTGTTTGGACTAGCTTTTAGACGCACACCTGATACAACAAAAACGATGCTACAAGATATTTCTAATGCTGTTTTGAAAGTTGTTGAGTGGGTCATTAAGCTTGCCCCATTTGGGATTTTAGGTTTAGTATTTGAATCCATTTCAACAAGCGGTCTTGATGCACTTATTAGCTATGGAAAATTACTTGTTGTGTTAATTGGCTGTATGCTCATTGTTGCATTAGTTACTAATCCGCTTATCGTTTACATGTTGTCTAGAAAAAATCCTTATCCATTGGTCTTAACTTGTCTGAAAGAAAGTGGGATTACGGCCTTTTTCACTCGGAGCTCGGCTGCAAACATCCCAGTGAATATGAAGCTAAGTGAAAAGCTTGGATTAAATAAAGATACATATTCTGTTTCCATTCCTCTTGGAGCAACCATTAATATGGCCGGTGCAGCAGTGACGATCTCTGTGCTAACACTTGCCACTGCTCACACGTTAGATATTGAAGTAAATTTTGTGACAGCACTTATCCTCTCTTTTATTGCTACAATTAGTGCATGTGGCGCTTCAGGAGTGGTTGGTGGTTCCTTATTATTGATTCCACTTGCCACAAGCTTATTTGGAATCCCAACTGATGTGGCGATGCAAGTAGTAGGGATTGGCTTTATTATTGGTGTTGTTCAAGATTCTGCAGAGACAGCACTCAATTCATCAACGGATGTTGTTTTTACAGCAGCAGCTGAGGAACGAGAGAAACGAAAAGTTAATAAAATGAATTGAATTATTTAATTGTGAAACTGCACCAGATATAAGGGTGCAGTTTTTACATTTGTCGTTAAACTCATTCGAACCTTTCTTGTCACAAGCTCAGACAACCCGTATAATGAGGAAAGCTGAAAAAATAAGGGAGTTTTGATGGATGGATAAGGTTACGCTTGGTTGCTACAGCCACGATGGGTTTAGAAGCAATCGTAGCGAGAGAGATTAAAGACTTAGGATATGAAGATATAAAAGTAGAAAATGGAAAGGTGACTTTTACCGCAGGAATTGATGCCATTCCACGTGCAAACCTTTGGTTACGTACGTCTGATCGTGTGAAACTGTTAGTTGGCGAATTTAAAGCTTTTACATTTGATGAACTTTTTGAAAAAACAAAAGCATTACCATGGGCGGATCTTATTCCTGCAAATGCCGAATTTCCGGTAATTGGTCGCTCGGTAAAATCCACATTATTTAGTGTGCCTGATTGCCAAGCTATTGTGAAAAAAGCGGTTGTAGAAAGCTTAAAAAAGAAACATAACATTAGCTGGTTTGACGAAGATGGTCCCTTTTATCGAATTGAAGTGGCGCTTCATAAAGATGTGGCGACTTTAACGATTGACACAAGTGGAGAAGGACTTCACAAACGTGGCTATAGATACCTACACAACGAAGCTCCACTTAAAGAAACACTTGCTGCAGCACTTATTAAATTAACAACATGGAATCCAGATCGCCCATTTGCTGACCCATTCTGTGGTTCAGGTACTCTTCCAATTGAAGCGGCAATGATCGGACAAAATCTAGCACCAGGTTTTAACCGCAACTTTGCTTCAGATGAGTGGGATTGGGTTGGAAACGATGTATGGGATAAGGCTAGACAAGAAGTAGAGGATCTAGCTCGTTATGATCAGAAGCTTGATATTCTTGGATCTGATATTGATCACAGAAGCGTAGAGCTAGCGCAAAACAACGCAAAAGAGGCGGGTTTTGCTGATCTAATCACATTTAAACAAATGCAGGTTCGTGACTTTAGCCACAAAGGAAGCTATGGCATCATTATTGGAAACCCACCTTATGGGGAACGAATTGGCGAACGAGATGAAGTTGAATTTATGTATAAGCAAATGGGTGAGGCATTACGTAAACTTGATACATGGTCTGTTTACATGCTCACATCCAACGAGAACTTTGAAGAGCTATATGGCAAAAAAGCATCCAAAAAACGCAAATTATACAACGGGAATCTTAAAACCGATTATTATCAGTATTTTGGTCCGAGGCCTCCTAGAAAAGCGGATTGATTAAATTTATTTTAATGAAGAACACATTATTTTTTAGAAATTCTATTCAGCAAATGTATAGAGGGATCTAAGAAAGAATGTGTTCATTTCTTTTTCATTGTCAACTGAAACCTTATTCAGCATAAACCGTATATAATGTAATAAAGATAAATAAAGCATGTTTATCTAGAAATCTTTCAAATATGCAATTAGATAGTGATTCTAATCATTATATATAAAGGGGAAAAAATAATGTCTAACAACGAAATCATTGATTATACGGAAGAACCATCATCAGATGAGCGTGTCATGGCTATGCTCATCTACCTAACTAGTTTTGCAACGACGATTATTGCGCCATTAATTATTTGGTTACTAAAAAAGAATGAGTCTCAATTTATTGATTTTCACGGGAAAGAATATTTCAACTTTTTCATTTCGTATGCGATTTATGGTATTGTTGCGAGTTTCCTTATGATCATATTAGTGGGATTTTTGCTCCTACCGCTCGTTGGAATATTAGCATTTATTTTCACAATCATCGCAGCAGTTAAGGCCTTTAATGGCGAAAAATATGTCATTCCATTAACAATTCGTTTTATAAAATAATACGTGGACAAAAACGGCGGACTATATGTTCGTCGTTTTTTGGCATCTTAATTGCTATCACTGGTTCACTACTTTCAAGAATGCTATCATGAAAATAATAAGTTAGTAGGGATTGGAGGTGTGGACATGAGCAAGTTAATCATCACAAGTTACCCGTTGGGTGTGGTAGGAGAGAAGTCTATCATTTTTGAAAGCAACGAAACCGCGACTTATCATCAAGTCTTATTTGATGTATTAAAGAAGGTATTTGCAGATAAAGTTCCGGAAGTACTGCCAAAAGAAGGGGACGTATTAAACATTAATGTGATTGAACAAGATGCAACAAGCTCACTTCCACGTATTCAGCATTTTTCATTGCTTGGGGAATTGGAGGATGAATTGGTAGATGTATTGGATGCAGCACAAGAATGGCTAGATGACCAAGATTTAAGTCAAGGAAAGGATCAAGGGTCCCTAGTGAATGAATTAGTAGATAAGCTAGACTTTTAATCATTAAATTTCACTTACCGCATTATGGATTATAAGGAGGAAACTATTAATGAATAACAAAGACACAATCATTTTAGGCATTGATATCGGAACAACAAGTGCTAAATCCGTATTATTTTATACAAACGGGGCCGTTTTAGCTTCAAGTGAAATTAGCTATCCGACATTATCCCCTCAACCTGCTTGGTCAGAGCAAGATCCTGAAGTCATTTTAAGGGCGGTAAAACTATCTGTCTCACAATCGATTGCGTCTTCCAATACTGAGCCAAGTAAAATCGCTGCAGCCGGATTTTCAACGGCCATGCACTCTTTGTTAGCTGTGACCAAAGAGGGAAAAGCGATGACAAATAGTATCATTTGGTCTGATAATCGTAGTGCAGAACAAGTAACTACGTTAAAGCAATCAAATGAAGCATTAGAATTTTATTTAAGGACAGGTACACCGATTCATACAATGTCACCGCTTTCAAAATTGTTGTGGATGAAAGAGCATACTCCTGATGTTTTTCAACGTGCGTATAAATTCATCTCCATTAAAGAATATATTTGGTTCCATTTATTTGGAGAGTTTGTTGTTGACTACTCCATTGCCTCAGCAAGTGGTCTCTTAAATCTCAGCAAAAATGAATGGGATCAAGAAATTCTCCAATATATAGGCATGACAAAAGATCAATTATCAGAACTTGTACCAATCACATACAAACAAGAGCTTAGCCATGCAAGTATCGCACAAGAATTAGGCGTTTCTAACTCGACTCCATTTGTCATTGGAGCGAGTGATGGTGTGCTGGCTAATGTTGGTGTGGGAGCAGGATCCAATGATAAAACGGTTATTACTATTGGAACGAGTGGAGCAATAAGAAGAACCGTAAAAGAACCTAAAACCGACCAACATCAACGAACATTTTGCTATGCGTTAACTGAAAATAGTTGGGTCATTGGTGGCGCGACAAACAATGGTGGTAATGCATTTCGATGGTTTCGAGATGAATGGTCCAAAGGAAAACAAATGGATGATGCACAAGAGATGACAAAGGACGTATACGAATATTTGTTAAGCCTCGCTGAGACATCTCCAGCAGGAGCAAAAGGACTGCTGTTCATGCCATTTCTAAATGGAGAGCGAGCGCCTTATTGGAACCCCAATGCTCGTGCGGGTTTTGTAGGAATTGGCAATCATCACACTCAACCTGATTTTATTCGTTCATTGCTAGAAGGCGTTATTTTTAGCATTTATTCTGTTGGACTTGCCTTACGTGATTTAAGTGGTCCATTGACAGAAATTCGTGCCTCAGGTGGCTTTGCCCGCTCACCATTATGGCTGCAAATTCTTTCTGATGTATTTGGGAAGGAAATTCAAATTCCATCAAGTCATCACGCTTCTGCATTTGGAGCGGGCATCGTCGCTTTACTCGGAACGGGGCATCTGCAGTCACTTGAGGAATCAGATCGTTGGATTGATATTAAGCACATGTATGAACCAAATAAACAAACAAATGAAACCTATCTAGAACTTTTTGAGTTATATGAATCCGTTTATCAAGCTCTAGAGCAGCCGTTCGATCAACTCGCTCGGATCCAGCAAAGGTATAAAAGTCAATCAACGCCTCTCAAGTAGACGGTAATATGATTATGTAAACTTAATGGTTTTTCCATTTCTGAAACATTCACCTCCCCATTTTATAAATGGCCTCTCGATGTATTAGATGAGAACAAAGGAGGAGATCAGATGGTAAAGCTGTTTATTGATCCTGGTCATGGAGGCACAGATCCAGGAGCAGTGGGCCATGGTTTGCAGGAAAAAGCATTAACACTTGAGATTGGACGTCAAATACGGGATATATTGCTACGCGAATACGTTGGTGTGGGCGTGAAGATGAGCAGAACGACCGATGTTTTTTTACCTTTAACAGAACGAACCCGGTTAGCAAATCAATGGGGAGCAACCTATTTTGTATCTATTCATATTAATGCTGGCGGAGGGTCGGGTTTTGAAACCTTTGTTCATTCAAGTCGAAGAACACAAACCGTTAAGTTGCAATCGGTTATGCACGATGAAATGATGACTCGGTTACAAGTAGCAGATCGGGGGCAAAAAGCAGCTGACTTTGCTGTATTACGAGGAACAAAAATGCCTGCAATTTTAACTGAAAATCTGTTTATTGATCGAACGACTGATGCCCACAAGCTAAAAAGCGGAGCCTTTTTGCGGCTAGTAGCCGAGGCCCACGTATTTGGACTTGCCCAAGCATTTCAGTTACAAAAAAAGTCTGTTATACCAAGTCAAAATTCTATGTATCGAGTTCAAAGCGGCTCTTTTGAGGTAATGAAAAATGCGAATCAGGTTAAAAAAAAGATAGAAGAGGCGGGATATTCACCGTTTATTCGTCTTGAGAACGGGTTGCACAAAGTTCAAGTTGGAGCCTTTTCAAATCAATCAAATGCAGAGTCATTAGCTGCAGAGCTTCGTAAAAAAGGGTTTACTGCAGGTGTTTTTCGTTCATAAAACAAACGAGGTATGCATATTCATATAATCGGGGACAATAGTAATTGTATTTTGATTATATGGAGGATAAGACTATGCAGACTACTAGAGGCACGGAAAATACGTATGACGTCATGCTACGTGTTGAAAAAGCGTTAAAAACAACTGAAGCATTTATACAAGCAGAGCTGAATGCAATGAACACAAAACAAACTCAACAAGCAGAAGCATTTATCCAAGAAGCCAGAGCGGATTATCTGGATGCACAAAAATATTATACGTCGCGTCTTTATACGTAAAAAGAAGCGTGAGCATTAGGCTACGCTTCTTTTTTTATGTGTTCCTCTGGATGTGCTGCATCTAAAAAACGGGGTTGGTTGAATTCAACTCGATCAAGATCAGAATTATAGTCAATGGTCATTCCATCTACATACCAAAAATCATCTTCTGTTACAAAAAAAGCGATGCCTTGTTTTTCAAGAATATACGAGTTAGGACTTGGTTCATCTCTCATTACTCCTACAGAAAATCCGCCAGACCCAACTCCTCCAACACGGACAAATAAACGTACGGATTCACCATTCTTCAATTCCATTTCCTCTTTATATAACGTAACGACCGAGTCTGATAATAATAATTGCATTAGATATTCCTCCTAACTTTGTTTAGTTTATCACAATTGAACATTTTTTTAAGCTTGTGAGAAGGACAATTCGTTTCGAATGTCGAAATAGAAAGATGAACAAATATGTACATAAAGATTGGTGGGAATATAGTATGTCAACTGAAAAGAAATACTTAGATCTTGTTCAAAAACAGAATCATTATAACCAAGCCTTATCCTTACTCGCTTGGGATGCGCGCACTGGAGCTCCAAAAAAAGGCGCAGGACAGCGTTCTGAAGTCATTGGCACTCTTTCTTCTGAGGTGTTTGCTTTGTCTACATCTAATGAGATGGAATCATTATTGACTGAATTAGAAGCATCAGAAGATACGATTGCAGACATCACTGCAAAAAGCATCAAAGAATCTCGTAAAGAGTACGATCGCAATACAAAAATTCCTGCTGCTGAATTCAAAGAGTATGTAACTTTACAATCCCAAACAGAAACCCTTTGGGAGGAAGCAAAGGACAAATCAGATTTTGAGATGTTCCGCCCTAATTTAGAGAAATTAATTGACTTTAAAAAGCGGTTTATTGGCTATTATGGTGAAGAAACGGGCCATGCGTATAACACCTTATTGGATGATTATGAGCCAGGTGTTTTTGTTGACACCATCGATGAAGTATTCTCAGATCTTCGTAAAAATTTAGTCCCACTTGTTCAAGCTGTAACAGAATCAGCTCATCAGCCAAAAATGGACAGTTTATTAACTCATTTTCCAAAAGAAAATCAACAAGCATTAAGTCTTGATATCCTAAAAGAAATTGGCTTTGATTTTTCTGCAGGAAGAATGGATGAAACAGTTCACCCGTTTGCAATTGGAATTAACCCTTATGATGTACGTGTGACAACTAAATACAATGAGTCAGATTTTAGAGTATCGTTATTCGGAACCATTCACGAAGGTGGACATGCTTTATATGAACAAAACATCTCACCGGACCTCATTGGTACACCACTTAGTAGTGGGACGTCTATGGGGATTCATGAATCACAATCATTGTTCTGGGAGAAATTCGTCGGGCAAAACTTTGCGTTTTGGGAACGAAATTACCCTCTATTAAAAAAGCATGCGAATGGACAATTTGATAACGTTAGTCTTGAGGACTTTTATTTTGCGGTGAATCAAGCGAAACCTTCCTTAATTCGTATTGAAGCAGATGAGCTAACTTATTGCCTTCACATTATTCTTCGTTATGAATTAGAAAAAGCGTTAATTGAAGGAAGTTTAGCTGTAAAGGATCTTCCACATGTGTGGAATGAAAAAATGCAGGAGTATTTAGGCGTAAAACCAGCAAACGATGGGGAGGGTGTACTTCAGGATGTACACTGGTCTTTTGGCGCATTTGGCTATTTCCCTTCATATGCATTAGGTTACATTTATGCCGCTCAGCTAAAAGAGGCATTTACTAAATCTAATCCTGGTTTTGATCAACTCATTCAACAAGGTGACTATGCTCCAATCCGTAGTTGGATGACCGAGAACGTTCACCAATTTGGTCGAGGAAAAAAACAAGCCGATATATTAAAAGATACAACTGGATCCGGTATTGATGCAAAGCCATTAATTCAGTACCTTCAAAGCAAGTATACAAAACTCTATAAGTTATAAGAAAAAGAAACGGGCCACACGCCCGTTTTTTTTTAACTTATTATTCCTAGTTGACTACTAAGAATAATAAGTGTATGATCAGAGTACGTTAAACGATTGAAAGGAGCATTCTGAATGGCACATATAACATTGTTAGCAGGAGACCAGTTTTTGAACAAAAAAGACAAACTGTTTTTAACGCAATTGGAATCTTGGGTTGTTGAACAAGGTCATAAGCTTTCAGAGGTTCGCATTTCTTCCTTTAGTCAAGACCTGTTTAAAGCGGATATGATCATTTTAGCAATACCGGTAGAACAGCACTCGTATCAAGCCTTTAAGGACTTTATGCAAAGCTTACCTGCCAATAGCTTGCAAGACAAAAATGTCTATCCATTTATTCTAGGTGGTACACCTGCACACTTAAGTATTATGGAGTTATATCTCAACCCATTACTAAATCGCTTAGGGGTAACAGAGCCACTTAAACCAGTTCCTCAGCACATTCAAACATGTAAACATAAACCAAAACCAAAAAATACGTTCTCAATCGAGCGCTTTTATCAATTTTTACAGCTAAATATTCCGCAGTCTGTATAAATGACACCAACCATGCAAAAAAGATGAACGAGCAAACCTATCTGCTCATTCATCTTTTTTCTGTTAAAGTGAAAATACCTCACTCAGTCCACTAACAATCATTTCAACGGCCATAACTGTTAAAATAAGTCCCATTAACCGAGTAATAATGGTAAGCTCCGTTTTATTTAATTTATCATTAATCCAACTTGAGTAATAAAAAATAACAAATGTAACGAGCAAAATTAAAGTAAAGGCAATAAAAACACTTACGGAATGACTAATCTTATCTGAGTGTGCAGACGTTAAGCTCATGACCGTTGCAATCGTCCCAGGTCCTGCAATAAGAGGAGTACCAAGTGGTGTAACAGAAATATCTTCTTTCTCTAATCCTTCTTTATGTTCATCCTCATGGAGTGCTTGACTATGTGTTGATTTGGCACTCACTAACTTATAACCGATTCCAAAAATTATAATTCCTCCGGCTATCCGCAATGCATCTACTGTAATGCCAAAGGCTTTGAATAAAAAAGGACCTACAACTAAAAAAGCAGTTAAAATCGCAAATGCTGTAGCAATTGCTTTAAAAGCAATATGGCGCCGTTCCTTTGTCGAATTGGATTCAGTCATTGCTAGGAATATGGGAATATTACCGATCGGATTCATAATCGCAAAAATGGATACAATAGCTTGAAGCGTAAATGAGATCATAAACAAAAACTCCTGCCTACATATTGATTTGCTATTATGCTGTCCTAATTCTTTTATAACAATTCAATGGTTTTAGTCTTAAAATGCGTATTTTAGGGTATAGAAGGAGTGTATTTATTCTTTATAAAGATCATAAAGAGAGGTTGTGCGGGGTTGATAACGTTTGAAGGGGTAACAAAAACATTTGCTGATGGAACTAAAGGGGTCGATAATCTCTCTTTAACCATTAACAGCGGAGAATTTTTTGTGTTAATTGGACCAAGTGGGTGTGGAAAAACAACAACAATGAAAATGATTAATCGCTTAATTGATCCCACAGAAGGGGTAATTAAGATAGATGATGATCGTGTTCAGGACGTAAATATTAATAAATTACGCTGGAATATTGGCTATGTATTGCAACAGATTGCCTTATTTCCGAACATGACAATTGCTGAGAATATCGCAGTTGTGCCTGAAATGATGAAATGGAAAAAGACCGAGATTCAATCTCGTGTAGATGAACTTTTAAACATGGTTGGTTTAAAACCTGAACAATTCAGAGATCGCATGCCAAATGAGCTCTCTGGTGGACAGCAGCAACGAATCGGTGTTGCAAGAGCGCTTGCTTGGAATCCGAATATTATCTTGATGGATGAGCCCTTTAGTGCACTTGACCCAATAAGTCGAGAGCAGTTGCAAGAGGATATAAGGAATCTCCAAAAAGAAATCAAAAAAACAATTGTATTTGTCACCCATGACATGGATGAAGCATTACATTTAGGTGAAAAAATATGCATGATGCGCGATGGTGCTGCTGTTCAAATCGGCACACCAGAAGAACTTTTGACTAATCCAAAAGATGAGTTTGTGCAACAATTTATCGGAAGTCGAGCTCTTAAAAAGGGAAAAACGAGTTCTGAGAATAAGATCCGCTCATTTATAAATAAAAGCAGTTCATATCTTCGCCCTGAAATAGATGAATTGGATGAGCAGCTGCAATTTACAACAAAGCCTGATGGCAGCCTTAATCAAACGTATTTTCAATCGGTTCACCGAACAGATGTACAAGCTGTTTCAGGTGATTATACGGCGAAGGATGCCTATACAACCCTACAAAAGCTAGAGATTCCCGCGATACCCGTAGTAGAGGATGAGATGATTATCGGCACAATCTCATACGAGGATCTAGCGAGAATGGCTGCTGAAGGGAGTGTGGCAAGCAAATGAGTCATTTGCAGGATTTTTATCAGTTATTTTTACAAAGACAAGATATGCTGTGGTCTTCTTTATGGGAGCATCTACAGTTATCGATTATCTCCTTATTAATTGCTGTTTTTATTGCCGTTCCATTAGGCATCGTTTTATCGAGAAAAGATCGAATCGCCGAATTTATCATTGGTATTGCGGCTGTTCTTCAAACTATTCCAAGTCTAGCCTTACTCGGATTTATGATTTTATTTGTAGGCATAGGTACAACACCTGCAATTATTGCCTTAACTGCTTATGCCCTTTTGCCTATTTTACGGAATACATATACGGGTATAAAAGAAGTAAATCCGGCTATTCGCGAAGCAGCTCGTGGAATGGGTATGAACTCATATCGTAGTCTTATTAAGGTAGAGCTACCGATTGCCTTACCAACCGTTATGGCCGGTATTAGAACGTCAATGGTGTTAATTGTAGGTACGGCAACACTAGCTGCTTTAATTGGTGCTGGTGGTCTTGGAGACCTCATTATGACTGGTATTCAACGTTCGAATAACGAGTATATCTTACTTGGTGCGATCCAGCCGCTCTTTTGGCTCTATTTTTTGATGGGATATTACGTGTTACCGAACGATTAAGCAAGCGTAGCTCGTATAAACCAGTATTAGCTGTCATTGGTTTAGCTTTAGCTATTATTTTTGTCCCAATGCTTGCTATGCGTGGTTCAATTGGACCAGATCTTGTAGTTGGAGGAAAAATGGGTGCTGAACCTGAGATAGTTGGCAATATGTATAAGCATTTAATAGAAGACGAAACGGATCTAACTGTTGAGGTACAAGGAAATCTAGGAGCAACGGATTTTGTCTTTAATGCCTTACGTGTAGGAGATATTGATGTGTATCCTGAATTTTCAGGAACCATTGTTGGTGAGCTTTTAGCACTGGATGACTTCAGTTATGACCCTGATGAAGCTTATGAACAAGCAAGGGAAGGAATTTATGATGAGTATCAATTCCGCTTCCTTGAACCGATGCTATACAATAATACGTACGCAATTGCTGTACCAAGAGATAAAGCCGAGGAAAATAACATTGAAACGATCTCTGATTTAGAATCAGTAAAAGATGACTGGAGATTTGGTTTTTCCTTCGAATTTATTGATCGCCAAGATGGGTATGCAGGATTTCCGGACCGGTATGGATTTGAGCTTGCTAACGTTTCTTCTCTCGATGTCTCTGCAGGCATTCGAGCGATTGAAAGTGAAAACATTGAGGGAACAGATGTGTTCTCAACAGATCCACAAATTGTCGAAAATGATCTCGTAGTGCTAGAAGATGATGAAAGTTTATTTCCACCTTATCAAGGAGCTCCTTTGATTCGAGAAGAAACATTGGAGCAATATCCGGAGCTTGAAGATATCCTGAATCAGCTTGCAGGAAAAATTTCTGAGGAAGATATTCAAGAATTAAATTATTTGGTCGATATTGAGGATGAAAACCCATCGGATGTAGCAAGAGATTATCTGGTTGAAATCGGATTGCTAACTGAATAATGAGTGTTAATGCAGGAATTGGGGTATGATGTTTGTACATGATTTATGAGAGGAGTGATGGAAATGACAATCGAGAACCCATCAAATCAGGCGATTACAAATATTTTTCACACAAGTAAACGAATTGCTGTGGTAGGATTATCAGATAACCCAGAGCGTACCTCCTATATGATTTCAGAGGCGATGCAAAAAGCAGGCTATGAAATTATCCCCGTGAATCCAACTGTCACAGAGGTATTAGGTGTAAAAGCTGTGTCATCCCTCAAAGAGATTGAAGGTGACATTGATATCGTGAATGTGTTTAGAAGAAGTGAATTCCTTCCTGATATCGCAAAAGACACTGTAGAGGTTGGTGCAAATGTCTTCTGGGCACAACTTGGTGTTACAAACCAAGAAGCCTATGATTATTTACGTGAACACAATATCACAACGGTTATGAATCGCTGTATCAAAGTAGAGCACGCCAAATTCAAGTAAAATGTTCAGGGAGGATGCCAATATGGTATCCTCCCTATATAAACGAATAAGTTAAACGTACATCATTTATAAAAAATCGGCCAAATCTAAAGAATAACGATACAAAAATAGAAAAGATCCTTGATATAACTGAAATAACCATTAGAATTAACTTATATCATACGCTGAGAAACACATGTTCGGTTTTGTGCTACAATAGCTGTAGCAAGTTGAAAGGGGTTCAGACGTTGGCAAAATCACAGATAGAATATAACGATGATGCGATACAGGTACTAGAGGGCTTAGAAGCTGTTCGTAAAAGACCTGGGATGTATATTGGTAGCACAGATGCAAGAGGGTTACATCATCTCATTTATGAAATTTTAGATAACGCTGTGGATGAGGCAATGGCCGGTCACGGTAATTACATAAAAGTAACACTACACTCTGATGGGAGTGTCTCAGTTTTAGATAACGGTCGAGGTATGCCTGTTGGAATGCACAAAATGGGTAAACCCACACCAGAGGTCATTTTAACTGTTCTTCACGCAGGTGGAAAATTTGGACAAGGTGGATATTCTACAAGTGGAGGCTTACATGGAGTAGGTGCTTCTGTTGTGAACGCACTTTCTGAATGGCTAGTCGTTGATATTAGACGAGATGGTGAGCTTTATCAACAGCGATTCGAAAAAGGTGGAAAACCAGCAACAACACTTGAGAAAAAAGGCAAAACTCGAAAGTCCGGAACGGTTGTTCGCTTTAAGCCGGATCCGACTATTTTTACAACAACCACGTTTAATACAGAAACATTATCAGAGCGCTTACGTGAAGCGGCATTCCTTTTAAAAGGACTACAAATTGACCTTTCTGATGAACGAGGCTCTGAAACGATTGAGGAATCCTTCGTATTTGAGACAGGTATTGAAGCATTTGTTCATTACTTAAACGAGGGCAAGGAAACACTACATCCGGTCATCACATTTAACGGGGAACAGAATGGAATTGAAATGGAGATGTCGTTTCAGTTTCATGATGCGTACACTGAAAATGTATTAAGCTTTGTGAACCATGTTCGAACAAGAGATGGTGGAACACATGAGCTTGGTGCAAAATCTGCGATGACAAGAAGCTTTAATGAACACGCAAGGAAATTGAAGCTTCTAAAAGATAAAGATAAAAATCTTGAAGGTGCAGATATACGTGAAGGCTTTACAGCGATTATTTCGATTCGTGTTCCAGAGGCTCAGCTTCAGTTTGAAGGACAAACAAAAAGCAAATTAGGCACACCAGAAGCACGTTCTGTTTTAGATGGCGTTGTTTCTGAGAAGCTTGCTTATTTCTTTGAAGAGAATCCGGACATTGGGACAAGCCTCATTCGAAAAGCAATTAAAGCCTCGCAAGCTCGCGAAGCCGCAAGAAAAGCACGTGAGGATTCACGTAATGGTAAGCGGAAAAAGCGTGATGTGTTATTAAGTGGGAAACTAACACCTGCACAATCACGTAATCCAAAACGGAATGAGCTATATCTAGTGGAGGGTGACTCAGCAGGAGGTTCGGCTAAACAAGGTCGTGACCGTAAGTTCCAAGCTGTATTACCCTTACGAGGAAAAGTCATTAACACAGAAAAAGCAAAACTAGATGACATTATGAAAAATGAAGAAATCCGCACAATTATTCATACAATTGGCGCGGGCGTGGGTGCGGACTTTACAATTGAGGATGTAAACTACGATAAAGTTGTCATCATGACTGATGCCGATACCGATGGGGCACATATTCAGGTGCTACTACTTACATTTTTCTACCGCTATATGAAAGAGCTATTTGATGCAGGAAAGATTTACATTGCCTTACCTCCACTATATAAAGTGAGTAAAGGAACAGGTAAAAAAGAAGTGGTTGAATACGCGTGGGATGAGCGTGAACTAGACAAAGCTACAAAGGCAGTCGGCAAAGGTTATGCCCTGCAGCGCTATAAGGGTTTAGGTGAGATGAATCCCATTCAATTATGGGAAACAACCATGGATCCTGAGACACGTACATTAATTCGAGTTACACTTGATGACGCAGCAAGAGCCGAAAAGCGTGTAACGACTTTAATGGGGGACAAAGTTGAACCCCGTAGAAAGTGGATTGAGTCTCATGTCGCATTTGGACTTGAAGAAGAGACAAATATCCTTGAAAATGAAAACCTTGGTGTAACGGAGGGCGAGCAAAATGTCTAAAACTGAACGATATCTTGATCTTCCGTTAGAAGACGTAATCGGTGATCGATTTGGACGATACAGTAAATATATAATCCAAGAGCGGGCATTGCCAGATGCACGAGATGGCTTAAAGCCCGTTCAACGACGAATTTTATACGCAATGTATAAGGAAGGGAATACATCCGAAAAGGCATACCGTAAATCAGCCAAAACTGTCGGGAATGTTATCGGTAACTACCATCCACACGGAGATTCTTCCGTATATGAAGCCATGCTGCGCATGAGTCAAACCTGGAAGGTGCGTCAGTTACTAGTCGACATGCACGGGAATAACGGCTCAATTGATGCGGATCCTCCAGCAGCGATGCGTTATACAGAAGCAAGACTTTCTTCAATTAGTTCAGAGCTTTTACGCGATCTAGAAAAAGACACCGTTGAGTTTATTGAGAACTTTGATGATACGGAAAAGGAACCGGTGGTACTACCAGCTGGTTTCCCAAATCTACTTGTGAACGGTTCAACGGGAATATCCGCAGGTTACGCAACAGATATTCCACCTCATAATTTACGCGAAATCATTGATGGAGTCATTATGCAGATGGAAAATCCATCAACCACACTTGATGATCTTCTCCAGGTTGTGACTGGACCTGATTTCCCTACTGGTGGCATTGTACAAGGACTTGAAGGCATCAGACAGGCCTATCAGACCGGTAAAGGCAAGGTCGTTGTGCGAGCTAAAACAGAGCTTGAGGATATGCGTGGAGGCCGTCAGCAAATTGTCATTACTGAAATTCCATACGAAGTTGTTAAATCAAATCTCGTGAAGAAAATGGATGAGATTCGTTTTGATAAAAAGGTAGACGGAATCACGGAGGTTCGTGATGATACCGACAGAACGGGTTTACGTATTGTTGTGGAGTTAAAGAAGGATGCGGATCCAAATGCGATCCTACATTATTTATTTAAAAACACGGATTTACAAACAACGTATCACTTTAATATGGTCGCTATTTATCATAAAGCACCTCAATTAATGGGACTACAGGCATTAATCCAAGCATACATAGATCACCAAAAGTCTGTGATTAAGCGACGTTCTGAATTTGAGCTGCGCAAGGCACAAGCTAGGGAGCATATTGTTGAAGGGCTAATAAAGGCTGTATCAATCCTTGATGAAGTGATTAAAGTAATCCGTGCCTCTCAGGATAAACGAGATGCAAAAAATAATCTTATCGATTCATTCCAGTTCTCTGAGGAACAGGCAGAGGCTATTGTAAACCTCCAGTTATACCGTTTAACAAATACGGATGTTACCACTCTTCAAAAAGAAGCAGAAGAGCTTAAAAAGCAAATTCAAGACCTAGAAGCGATTTTAGCTAGTGAGAAAAAGCTCATCCAAGTCATTAAGAAGAATTTAAAACGAGTGCAAAAAGAGTTCGGTGAAGATCGACGAACGCAAATTACAGCTCAAATTGAAGAACTTAAAATTAACATGGACGTTTTGATTGCAGCTGAGGATGTTCGTGTAACGGTTTCTGAGTCTGGATATGTTAAACGTACGAGTTTGCGCTCATTCACTGCATCAAGCAAAGAGCCACCTGGTATGAAAGAGGGAGATAGCGTACTCTTTAATGAGGAGCTAAACACTACAGATACATTGCTACTCTTTACGAAACAGGGAAATTATTTATTTATACCGGTGCATCAGCTTCCTGATATTCGCTGGAAGGATAACGGGCAGCATGTCGCAAACTTAGTTACTATTGATCGCGATGACGAATTTTTGTGCGCGATGGGTATACGTGAATTTAAGGAAGAAGACTCACTCTTATTCCTAACAAAAGAAGGTATGGTCAAACGATCTCAGCTATCGCTCTATCAAGCAACTAGACACTCCAAGGCACTTGTTGCCTTAAAGCTAAAAGAAAACGATGAATTACTTGCAGTAACAAAGACAAAAGGAACCAACGAAATATTCCTGGCAACACGAAATGGATATGGATTATGGTTTGGTGAAGAAGAAGTTAGTTTAGTTGGACAGCGTGCAGCTTGGGTAAAAGCCATAAATCTAAAAGAGGATGATGTTGTCATCGGAGCGGAGACCTTCTCCTTAGATGAAAAGGTAGAATTTATCTTAGCTACTCAGAGAGGTTCAGTTAAGAAGATGGCAATAACCGAGTTTGAAAAAGGCTCCCGTGCAAAGCGTGGGTTGGTTATGCTACGTGAATTAAAGAGTCAGCCTCACCGCCTAGTTGGATGCAAACGTATTTTAACAGCAGGGGATGAATTTATTTTAACCACTGATAAAGGAACAGAAGAAACGATACGAGCAAAATCTTATCGACCAAGTGATCGATACAGTAATGGCTCCTATGCCGTAGATACACAAAAAGAAGGAACGTTAATCAATATTCAACGAGTACCTAAAGATCCCACAAACGAAAAAGAGTAAGCCTTAATGGCTTATTCTTTTTTTTGCAGCTGTGATTAGGTTTAAACCCTCTTTATAGGGGAATAAAGAAGAGAAAGGAGGCAATACGTATGCCATTAACAGATAAACAAATTCAAACCTTAAAACAGGATCTGCTCGATCTGAAAAAGAACCTTGAAGGGAATGAAGGATTCACAACGGATTTTAGTGAATCAACTGGAGAAGTTTCAAACGGAGTCGATAATCATATGGCAGACCAGGCCGCTCAATATGAAGACCGAATGAAAGAACAAACGTTCCAAGCGTGCAGACCAAGAAAAACTTCAAGAGGTGGAGGAAGCTCTGCAGCGAATAGAAGATGGAACATATGGATTATGTGTGGATACGGGAGAAGAAATTCCATACGAAAGATTAGAAATTGTTCCTTATACAAAACGCACAATTGAAGCTCAGGAAAAAGTGGATCAAGAAGGCAATGATCAAGACGCAGATCAACAGTTTGCTGAGTCGATGGAAAATGTTGCTGACAAAGATACATTAAGAGAAGATACATTGACCACACAAAAGCTAGATAAAGAACAGGACGCCTATAAATAACAAAAAAGCATTTCTCATATTGATAATGAGAAATGCTTTTTGTTATTCCTTTTTCCACCCTTCGCGTATAAACAAGCCAATGGATGTCGTGATACCAATATCATGAAAGATCATAACTAAAACAAGGATAAGTGGACCTACAATGATCCCCACAGCTCCCATTAACTGAAGACCTGCGAACATAGAAATCAACACTGCTACAGGGTTAAGGTTCAAGCTACTTGAAAGAACTTTAGGCTCAATCATCTGGCGAATCACGACAATAATGGCATAAAGAATTAGAATTCCAAAAGCAAGAGAGTAGTCCCCACTAATTAGTAAATAAACTGCCCAAGGTAAGAGAATCGTTCCCGTACCGAGGTAAGGAAGAAGCTCGGCTAAACCTACAATGATTGATAAAGTGAATGCACCATCAACACGTATAATAAGCAATCCAATATACACAATTACCGCTGTGATAAACATGAGAATGACTTGTGCTCTGATAAAACCAAATAGCCTTACTCTAATCCCATGAATAAATGCTTGGATTTTAGTTCTAATACTTAAAGGGATGACTTTACGGAAAGCTGTTTGATAGCTATGCCAACTTTTTCCCATGAAATAAATACTGATGACACCAAATAAAAACGCAACTAAAAAAGCAGGTAATCCGAGCAAAATGGAATATGTCCAATCAAGTAATGATTGCCCCGTTTGCCCAATTAAGTTCCCAAGTTGTCCTCCTAATTGAGAGATACTCTGCCTAAGTGCGTCTTGTTGTGTTTGGTCTAGACTGTTAAATAAACCAAGCCCTTGTTGCCAAAATGGTAGAACCGTCTCATTAAAAAAGCTTTGAAACTTAAGAGAACCTGTTTCAATCCATAATGGAACTTGATCAAAGAAACGTCTTAAACTAAAGTAAATTAAAAATCCTATACCCGTTAATAGGGAAGAGACAACGATAATACCACCAAGTAAACCAACTAAACTTGCAAATCCTGAATTTAATTTTAGTTTAGTCTTAAGCAAACGCATAAGTGGCTGCATCATCCATGCAAAAAAGGCAGCAATCCAAAAAGGATAAGTTACTGTGAACAATTTAATAAATAGCCAGCTTGCTACGATCAGTGTGATTGTGAATAAAACCGCACGTAACGCCATAAAGGCATGGGCCTTGGTCATATAGAGTGTATTCCTTTCCGTCGCTCTGCAAATATATAGCTATATCTATCTTATACATCTGTTGTTTCTTATATATTAATTCCCTTAAAATCCTGTGTCAAACCTTAGCAGACAATCAAAAAAGAAACACTCCGAAGAGCGTTTCTTATCTTAATTTTGGTCAGAAAATTCTATTTCTAGTCGTTCTCTTTCAATATTAAATGGCAAAATCAAAATTTCAACTCGACGATTTTGCTGTCGACCTTCCTCTGTTTCATTCGATACAATCGGTTTGTATTCACCATGTCCGGCTACAATAAACTGATTTGGTTTCAATCGCTCGTTTTCTAAGAAATAGCCTAGCACATTCTCTGCACGTGAAATACTCAATGTCCAGTTCGATTGAAACTGAGGTGTATTAATTGGTCGATCATCTGTATGTCCAGATATCTGGATATAACGAGGTGGATCTGTTGCAAGCATATCAGAGATTTCGTACACAATTTCTTGAGCATCTGTTTTTAACTCATCACTCCCTGAATCAAACAGAATGTTATCGTTGATCGTAATAAGCAGGCCATCCGTACCTATCTCAGTAGTTAAGCGGTCACTTAATCCTTGTTCTTCAATATAACGATTTAATTCTTTCTGGAGCTCCCACAAATCCTCAGATGGCCCGTCTTGATTTGTTCCATCTGAATCGTTTTGTTGCTCGTCTTCTTCTTGATCCTCTGAATCTTCAGGAACAGCTGCAGAATCAGGGGAGAGGTACCTTCGCCTTCTAGTGAATCCGAGTACTCTAATATACTTGTTCCACCTAAGGCTTCATTTAAAGCTGATTTTAACGATTCATAACGTGTATTATCTACTTGTCCCATAGCGAATAAGATAATGAAGAGTGCCAATAATAATGTTAACATGTCAGCGTAAGGTAATAGCCAACTTTCATCTACATGTTCTTCGTCATGCTTTTTTCTTCTAGCTGACATTTTCCTGCTCAGCTCCTTCAATATAGGAAAGCTGCTCTTTTTCGCCCATATAAACACTCAAATATTCTTCAATAGCACGGGGCGAGCTTCCGTTTAAGATAGCGATTGTACCTTCCACAATCATGTGATTATGAAGAACCTCAGCTCTTGATTTGCGCTTTAACTTATTGGCAAAGGGATGAAACAATACATAGCCACAGAAGATCCCAAATAATGTAGCTACAAATGCTGCAGCAATCGAATGTCCTAATGCCTCTGTGTCATCTAAATTCCCTAATGCGGCAATTAGTCCTAAAACAGCTCCTAAAACACCTAAACTAGGAGAGTATGTACCTGCTTGAGTAAAGATTGAAGCACCAGAGGAATGGCGATCCTGCATGGCATCAATTCGTTCATTTAACGTATGACGAATGAATTCAGGCTCTTGGCCATCGATCATCATTCGTACAGCTTGTTTAAAGAAAGGATCTTCAATTTCACCTACTTTAGCTTCTAAAGCAAGCATACCTTCACGACGAGAAATGGTCGCATATTCTACAAACTGTTTAACCAATTCTTCTTGTGTAACCTGTTTTTTCTCAGTGAATAATACTTTAAACAAACTAGGAATTCGTTTTACTTCTGAAAAAGGGAAGGCGATAAGAATAGCTGCTGCTGTTCCTGCAAATATAATAAGCAACGCAGCTGGATTTACCAGAACAGATAGGCTGGTTCCTTTAAAAACCATCCCAATTAAGACTGCAGCAACTCCTAAAACAATCCCGATGTATGACGTTTTATCCATAATAATTCTCCTTAAAATATAAAATGATAGCTATAGTATACTATACTTAAGTCCTAGTTAGTAAGAATGGGATGAAGTTCTATTAAAATGCTTGTTAAGACTTAGTAATTTACCATTAATTGAATGAAAATAAGGATAAATGATGTGTAAACATTAAAAAATACTTGTCGATATCGCAGGAACAAGTAAATAATAAACGATGATAATTATACTTAAAATCAAAATAAATAAACCAAAAGACCTATAAACAAAAAAGACATTTCTTTATTTCGACACAATTTGATATACTTTTAAAGACGGAATGCTTCGTGTATGGAAAGGACGTATAGAAATGCCCAGAAAACACAAAAAGGAGACATTACTGCACTTGATAGGGCGAATTGTCTTAATCATAATAGGTGCAATAATGGCTGCGGGTTCGATTGAGTTATTTTTATTACCTAGTTCTATCATTGATGGAGGGATCATTGGGATCTCGCTTATTCTCAATAACCTAACAAATATTAATTTTGGGATTCTCGTTTTTATCATTAATCTTCCATTTCTCTATTTCGGCTACAAATTTATAGGTAATAAATTTTTGCTATCATCACTTATTGGAATCATTACATTATCTCTAGGTGAAACATATTTACATCATTTACACTTACCTGCATTCACAACATCTCCTTTACTTGCAACTGTATTTGGAGGAGTGTTCTTGGGAGCAGGTGTGGGAATTGTCATTAGATATGGAGGCGCACTTGACGGTACCGAGATACTTGGGATTTTATTTTCAAAGAAATTTCCTTTTTCAGTTGGGGAATTTGTCATGCTTTTTAATGTTTTCGTCTTTGCATGGGCAGGATATGTGCTTGGAGCAGAGCAAGCAATGTATTCGATTATTACATATTTTATAGCAGCAAAAACCATTGATGTCGTGATTCAAGGTATTGATGAAACAAAAGCGGTATTAATCGTGTCGGATTATTATGATGAGCTTGCAGATGCAATTACGTCAGAGCTTGGTCGTGGGATTACAATGTTAAGTGGAAAAGGCGGGTTCAAAAACGACAAGAAAGAGATATTATATGTGGTTGTAACAAGGCTTGAAGTGATGACGTTGAAAAACATCGTAACGGATATAGATAAAAAAGCGTTTATCACAATTATGAATACACAAGAGGCTCATGGATCTACATTTAAATCAGGTGTTCATTAAAATAACCAAAAAAAAGTGGACAGCATTTTGCTGTTCGCTTTTTTGCTTTAATTCAAGTAGGTATTTAGATGTGAAAAAAGAGGACTTTACCAAAACGCGAGATACTCACGCATTAAATATGATATAATGTGTATTAATATGAAAATAAGGGAATGTTTTTAACTGGTTTTAGAAAAGGGAGTATATCATGGTAAAAGAAGTTCTTAAAAAACTTTTGCTGCTAGTTAGCCTTTGCCTATTAACATCTTGCGTGGCAAACGAAGAAGGTAATCAAAGTATAACTGATCAAGAGAAAGAGCCAACAATTAATGAGATCATACAAAAATCCAAAGCATCGTTAAGTGAAGTCAACAATTTTACGTTAAGTTCTGACAACACCCAGGTCATTTCAAGAGGGGAAGAAAGACGAGAAACGATAACGAGTTACGGTTTAACCTATTATAACGAATCTCCGTTTGCCTATCACCAAAAACTCGAAACATCTGTAAGCAACTCACATTCTTCTAGAACTGAAAACACAGAAGCAGAGCAGTATGTAAAAGAAGATATGGCCTTTTTATTGAATAATTCCTCGAATATTTGGATGGAAGTTCCTTTGGAATTAACAGAAGACCTACTTAGTTTTCAAAACCCTCAATTTGAGGTAAACAGATACCTTGATTTAATGGAAGAATACAAGGAAAACATCGAGTTAGAAAGAACGGATAACTACCATATTTTGAGTTTAGAAGGAAGAGGACTTGAAGTACGAGAAGCTGTTATGCAGCTTTATCGGATTAGTAACTTAGCAAACGAACAGCAGTCCGTTGATATTGTTAATCAAATGGAGATAGAAGCCATTGATTATGACTTGTATATTAATAAAGACACATATCTACAGGATAAAGTAGAAATCTCCATTCAATTAAATACAACGTTTGAAGGAGAACCAGTTGACGTCGAAATAAACATTCAGACTGACATTACAGATTACAATGACACAGAAACAATCATAATCCCAGATCATATCATTAATGATTCTGAGGAATATAAAATGGAACTAGGAAATTCACTAACTGGTTCAGATGATTAAACCGAATGATAAACACTCGGTTTTTTTCTTTTGTCTCAAAACAAGAAGAATACTTAGATATTGAGACCAATTTTGTTAAAAACGTTTTGGTTCCGATAATATATATTATGTAAACCTAATAGTTTTTACGGATTAAAGCTTTTCGTTAGTTCAGTATTCAGATTCCATTCTTTGATCCCAGCTTGGAAATTATCAGCTAATCAGTTTGTTTTTGTTCACGACTGGTAGTTTAGATGGTAGTCCAGAATCACTCGGTAATATCTCCATATTTTTTTAAATGATAATATCGATTAATTCCATTTTTGCAACTTATGCCTATTTTTCTGGCGGTACCACTTTATAGAGTTTAAATTTATTCCCATTCATCACTATTTTTGAAATCTTATTCTATCCTTGTTTGTTGGGATTCCATTACTTACTTTTTCCCATAAGCCATTTTTAAATATTTCATATTGTTCAAAAGCAAAAGGCAGTCCGTTTGTCTTAGCTATGTCACTACTATCCATAAGTTGAAAATGCAAATGCGGAGCAAAGGAGTTCCCTGAATGACCAACTCTACCTATAACTTCACCTTTTACTACACGCTGACCAACTGAAACCTGAATTGACCCTGTTTGAAGATGGACTAATCCAGCATATACATTGTCGTCACACTCTATAATGATGTAGTTGCCAGCAACTGATTGAATATCGTCTTTTTTCGGGTCGAAATAATTAGCATTTTTATATGCATTAGACATATCTGAAAGCAATTTTGTTCTTGCTCGTTCTTTATAACCATCCTCTGCTTGGATAATGATTCCTTCACAAGGAGCAAACACTTCTTGCCCCCAACAATAATAATCGTCTAAAGGAACTCCAAAAAGTAGATATTGCGCCAAACTAGTACGATAGGCTGGCCATCCTTTTCTTTCCCAATCCACTTGAATAAAGTCATAAGCATATCTTGATCCAAATTGGTTTGTACCGTGACTTGGAATTTTTGTCCCTGGTGTGTTAGGAGAGTACCATTCTCCTCGTAAAGGAAACTCTACAATTATCGGTTCACGCGCATCAATCATTTCATGTCCCTCCTTTGTTTTACAATGTATTTTGTTTGAATGACATTGGTACGTAAAATATTTTGGTTTGTAAGCCTCTCTGCTGTTCTCCAATGCTTAGGGTATTAAAAACTAGCATATTATTAAGAAAGAGCTCTCTCCTACCTTGACCTCTAGTTGCATGCTTTGAATAGGTGAAGTAAATTATGCATATACAATTAATAAGACGCAGGTGTTTTCGCACCTACTCCTTTCAAGTTCCCTCATGAAGTACGACAAGCCCATCTGGTTATATAACAAGAGTTAACCACCCTTTCAAAAGCTAGGCACAGCTAGGGGTGGTTATTTTTTTGTTTCAATATTCATAATTACAACAATCACTATAGTTATGTATACATTCCAAAACTTAGAATGACATATGCTAAGTCTGTTGTAATCATAGGCCTGGCACTTCACTGTATGTTTCTACCAAAATTATAACATGAAAGGGAGTCTTCTGCTAAGTACGAAATCTTTTTATGTACTTCTATAACCTCTTATAAAAGCTAGATAGATCATGTCAATCAAATCTTGAAATGCTTTATAACCACAAGCCAAAACCAATTAAAAATACTCTTTCTATAATAGAAATCCATCTAATATTCATCTCATTCAGCACTTTATTCCTTAAATTTCTCCCCAAAAAGCTTTTAATATGACATAAGCAAGTTGAGGCATATGAGATGTGATGTTCACTTAAGTTCTTATGGAAAATAACAATCACTTAACACAAAAACTACGCCAATATTTGACGTAGTTAATTCTTTCTATTTTAGGGAAATCCGGTATAGAATCGTGCCGACAAAGTAGGTAGCCATTCCAAGCTAAGAATATTATTACTTTTGACTTCTTTCTCATTTGATAACACCTCCTGTTATCAGTTAGCATTAATCCTGCATTAGATATCTCCCTGTAATCGATAGCTTGTTTTGAATAATCTCTAAAGGTGTACCCTCAAATACAACTTGTCCACCTCTGCTGCCTCCGTCTGGTCCCATATCAATGATCCAATCAGCTTGACTGATGACCTCTAGGTTATGCTCTATGACAATGACGGTATTTCCTGCATCAACAAGTCGATTCAGAATAGCCATAAGATGCTCAATGTCCGACATATGCAGACCTGTTGTTGGTTCGTCTAAGACATAGATGCTGCCTTTTTTATGGAGTTCACTTGCGAGTTTAATTCGTTGGCATTCTCCTCCAGACAGCGTGCTGAGTGGTTGACCAAGTGTAATGTAGTTCAGTCCAACGTCACTCATGGCCTGCAGTTTTCGTACCACCTCTTTTATCTGGAAAAATTGCAAGGCTTGTTCAACTGTCATGCTTAATACATCAGCAATGGATTTTCCGTCTAGCTTATACTCAAGCACTTCTTCCTTAAATCGTTTCCCTTCGCACACTTCACATGGCAATTTTACACTGTCTAGAAATGCAAGATCCGTATAAACCACACCTTGTCCTTGGCAATTCTCACAAGCTCCTTTGGAATTAAAGCTAAATAACCCTGGACTCACTTTGTTTGCAGAAGCAAAAGCCTTACGAACCTGATCCATGATACCAGTGTATGTAGCGGGATTGGAGCGTGTTGAGCCACCTATGGCTGATTGGTCAATGACAATGGTATCTGGATTCTGATCCAAGAAAACGTTGTTGATTAATGAACTTTTGCCTGATCCAAGCAACGCCAGTTACGACGGTAAGAACACCTGTCGGAATATCTACACTCACATGTTGTAAATTATGAAGATTTGCATCTGTAACCGACAGTTTACTTACCGGCTGCCTACTCTCCTGCTTTAGTAGTATTGGTCGTTTCATATGTGTACCCGTTAACGTATCTGCTTCCAACAATCCTTGGAAGCTTCCCTCATACATAATTGAACCACCACGACTACCAGCATGTGGACCTACATCTACAATATGATCTGCTACCTTTATAACATCCGGATCATGTTCAACAACAATAACTGTATTACCCTTATCACGTAGCTTCTCAAGTAACTCATTTAATCGATGCACATCACGGGAATGTAGGCCAACACTTGGTTCATCAAAGATATAGGTAACGTCTACAAGACTACCACTCAAATGCTTAACTATTTTAACTCTTTGAGACTCACCGCCTGACAACGTATCCGTCTCACGATTTAGTGTTAAATAATCAAGACCGATATCCTCTAAATGCTGTAACCGCCCGATTAACGAGGAAATGACAGGAGTGGCAACCGGATCATCAATCTCTTTTACAATCCGAATGAGCTTGCCAACCTCCATAGATGACATTTCTGCAATGTTTAAATCATTAATCTTACAGTTAAGCGCGGCTTGACTTAGTCTAGCTCCCTTACAGCTTGGGCATGGACCTTCTGATATGAAAGGAGCAACAGCTTTTTGTGTACGTTCAGACATGGTTTTCAAATCACGCTTTATATATTTATTCGTAAACTTCTCTACGACGCCTTCCACGGTGATGTTCATGGCTTTACCGGCGAAATCCATCTTAATTTTCTGGGCTTTTCCGTATAACAGCTGCTCCAAATCTCCTTCTGAGTAATCACTCAGCTTTTTACTTGAATCAAAGAACCCTGTTTGTATAAGGATGTTCCACTCCCACTTATCTACACCATAATCAGGCAACAAAATCGCTCCATCATTTAAGGACTTTGACAGATCAACCACTTTTCTTAGGTCTACTCCTAATTTGCGACCGATTCCATTACATTCGACGCACATGCCTTTGGGATCATTAAATGAAAACATATTTGCTTGCCCAATGTGAGGCTCTCCCACTCTAGAAAAAAGCAAGCGCATAATAGGCGAAATATCGGTGATTGTGCCCATTGTCGAATGAGAACCTCCACCCAAGCGTTTTTGATCAACAATGACAGACATGCTCAAGTTCTCAATGGCATCGGCATCTGGCTGTGGTACACGAGGTAGAAATGTACGCACAAACATGCTGAAGTTTTCATTTAGTAAACGTGTGGATTCCGCAGCAATCGTATCAAAAACAATGGAAGACTTCCCGGAACCAGAAACACCGGTAAAAATGGTGATCTTTCGCTTAGGGATTTGTAACGACACATTATTTAAATTGTTTTCCCTTGCTCCAGAAATAGATATGTATTCTTGAGTTGGTTTAGTCATGTTCATCGTCCTTCCACGCGTCCTGTATTAGGGACTAATTATACCATTATGATTAATGGTTTCGGTTTTAAGGTTGTATAGTTTATTAGTGTTCAATGTTCCGGAAGTAATTTATGCACGTTTTAGGGGTTTTGAGAACGTCTTGTTGATTTCTAAGGCTTTTTCAAGGCTTTCTTCAAAGAGTGTTTCATCACCATCATAGAAACGTTTTGTGTGCTGTTTAAGTTTTATGTAATTGAGATGTGAGTGTACCTTGATGAAACTGCATTTTCCAATTTCCATCAGTTAGTTTCCATATGGAACTACGTAAGGAATGTTGTTTACTTACATTGTTATATACACTGTAAGTCGTTAAAACTATTTGTTCAGACAATGGATGAATTTCAAAATCACTTAATTTCATATTTACCACACTAAGACTTATTTCACTTATGGTCGCATTTTTATACAAAACTTTACCGGAACTTCCAATCTCGAAAAAATCTTTTGAAAGTAATTGAGTAAGCTCATCTTTTGATGCCCTAATCTCCGGTTTCAATAATTTCTCTTCTAAATTAAGTAAAATTTCTTTTAGAGAACAATTATCATCCATTTCAGATTCACCCTTTCTCTTCTCAATGTAGATATTTTTAACTTAGAGGGCATTGTTCATCAATTATTCTGTCCTGTTAGTGGAAGTACGTTATTTCACAATCTCTGAGAATAATTTAGTAAACCCTTAGTAGATCTTTCATTCATATCTTTGTATTAGAAACCAAGCCAAGAGTCTTACCAATGATAAAATAAGCATGAGACCAAAAATAGCTACAGGTACAATACTTAGCGACATACCCCAATTAACCATTTTTTTATTATGTGGTTTACTCCTTGCTTTAGCGCCTACAATAATTCCTATTACACCTATTAATCCAAAAAGAGCTCCTGAAAGTAAAGTGATCAATATACTATATATTCCGATAATTAAGGTTAGAATGGATAATGTACTATTCACATTCACTTCGCTATTTTTATTAATGGTTATTCCTCCTTTTATTTATTTTCATTTTTATTGTATTACTAACCTCCTCTTCTAGATTTAGTTTCTATCAGTATACTTTCTCTTATTAGGGAATTATAGACTACTATCCGCTCTAACTATCATCTACTCTCAGATATTATCATTAAAGTATGACAAAACAACGTTCTTTTCACTAAGGCAAAATAAACAATCGATGTTTTGTAAGTTATCTCTTTCAATTCTATTAACCTTTTATTATAATGATTACATAATAACTATTATCATCTGATAGTTGTTTTCGTGTTTGTTCTACAAAATTATACAAAGAAATGGGGAATTAGCATGAGCCGTAATAACATAATTTCTGAAGCGAATAATCCAGATGGAAATGATTCTGGAGGGAAATGCCCTTTCTTACACGGGAGTACAACAAGCGCAGAGTCTAGTGGTACAACCAATAAAGATTGGTGGCCAAATCAGTTAAACCTAAATATTTTACATCAGCATGACAAAAAATCGAATCCATTTGGAGAAGAATTTGATTATGCAGCGGAATTTAAAAAGCTTGATTATGATGCCTTGAAAAAGGATCTTCATGATTTAATGACAGATAGCCAAGACTGGTGGCCGGCTGATTATGGTCATTATGGTCCCCTATTTATTCGGATGGCATGGCACGCTGCTGGTACATACCGTACTGGTGATGGTCGTGGAGGCGGTAATAGCGGCAATCAACGTTTTGCGCCACTTAATAGCTGGGCAGATAATGCCAACGTTGACAAAGCACGTCGTCTATTATGGCCAATTAAACAAAAGTACGGAAATAAAATCTCGTGGGCTGACTTGCTTCTATTAACAGGTAATGTTGCGATCGAATCAATGGGTGGTAAAACATTTGGTTTCGGTGGTGGCCGAGAAGATATCTGGCATCCAGAAGAAGATGTGTATTGGGGTAACGAAACTGAAATGCTTGGAGATAATCGTTACACAGGTGATCGTCAGCTTGAAGACCCACTTGCTGCGGTTCAAATGGGACTTATCTATGTCAATCCAGAAGGTCCAAATGGTAAGCCTGATCCTGTAGGAAGCGGCCGTGATATTCGTGAAACGTTTGCTCGTATGGGTATGAATGACGAAGAAACCGTTGCTTTAATTGCTGGCGGACATACCTTTGGCAAGGCGCACGGAGCTGGTGATGCCGAGCAGGTTGGTCCAGAACCAGAAGCTGCACCTCTTGAAGCACAAGGCTTAGGATGGATTAGCTCACACGGAAGCGGAAAAGGCAGTGACACCATCACAAGTGGAATTGAGGGTGCTTGGACAGCAAATCCTACGCAATGGGATAACGGCTTCTTTGATCTGTTGTTCGGTTACGAATGGGAATTAACTAAGAGCCCTGCAGGTGCCTATCAATGGGCAGCAATTGATCAAGATGAGAAACACCTTGCTCCAGATGCTGAGGATGCCTCAATTCGCGTGAAAACAATTATGACAACAGCTGATATGGCCTTACGTATGGATCCAAGCGTACGAGAAAATTTCTCGCCACTTCCATCAAAATCCTGAAGAATTTGCTGATGTGTTTGCTCGTGCTTGGTTTAAGTTACTTCATCGTGACATGGGACCACGCGACAGATATTTAGGACCAGAAGTTCCACAGGAAGAGCTTGTATGGCAAGACCCTGTTCCAGCGGTTGATTATGAATTAACAGAGGAAGAAATTGCTGAATTAAAAGAAACTCTTCTCAACTCTGAACTTACTGTTAGTGAGCTCGTTTCTACGGCTTGGGCTTCTGCTGCGACGTTCCGTGAATCAGACAAGCGTGGTGGTGCAAATGGTGCACGTATCCGTCTTGAGCCACAACGAAATTGGGAAGTGAATCAGCCTGAGCAGCTTTCAAAAGTGTTACATGTACTAGAAGATATCCAAGCTACAACTGAGAAAAATGTGAGTATCGCCGATTTAATCGTTATTGGCGGAACTGCTGCAGTTGAGAAAGCAGCGCAGGACGCAGGATTTGATATAACTGTTCCATTTGCTGCAGGACGTGGTGATGCAACACAAGAACAAACAGATGCAGAAAGCTTTGATGTGTTAGAGCCGTTTGCTGATGGGTTCCGTAACTATCAAAAGAATCAGTACAGCGTTACAGCTGAAGAGCTTCTAGTAGACAAAGCGCAACTTCTTGGTCTAACTGCTCCAGAAATGACAGCACTAGTTGGTGGTCTGAGAGTATTGGGTGCAAACTACAAACAAACTGATTTAGGTGTCTTCACTGAGAATGTTGGTACCCTTTCAAATGACTTTTTCACCAATCTTCTTGATAACAATATTGAATGGAAGCCTGTTGATGGCAGCAAATACGAAGGTCGCGATCGCAAAACTGGACAAGTATTGCGCACAGCATCCCGAGTGGATCTTGTATTTGGTTCAAACTCAGTATTACGTGCCATTTCAGAAGTGTATGCACAAGATGATAACAAAGGAAAATTCGTCGCTGACTTTATTGCGGCATGGGTAAAAGTACTAAACGCCGATCGTTTTGATCTAAAGTCTAAGAAAACTCAATTGGCTTAATTCTTATAAAAAATAGACACGTGACCTACAAGGGTCTGTGTCTATTTTTTTGTACTCTCTATTCTACTTTACATTCTATTAACTAGTTTTCACGAAAATAATAATAGAATTTTTTAAAAATTGTGATCCTATAAGAACGTTCTCTCGTTACCATAATAGGTAGTTATGTAATGAAGCATGACTATAAAAACTTTTTGAGAGGGGTACTATTCATGAAAAAAGCAATAATCGCAACAACGTTTGCATCTGCTTTGGCATTTACAACGTTTTCAGGCACAGCTTTAGCCGATCACGAAGGAAGAGAATTTTTAGTTGAACTAACGCCGTATGAGGTAGTGAATGAAGACATTGAAGTGAAAAGTGATGCAACGGGTGAAGCTCATATTCAAGTGAGTGAAGATGGAGAATCTTTGGAATATTGGGTTGAAGCTGAGTATCTGGAAGATGCAGTAGCTGGCCACCTTCACAGTGGTCCAAAAGGAGAAAACGGCCCTCCTAAAGAGTTAGTCTTGTTTGAAACAGATGAGCCAATGGATTATAACGGAGATGTTGCCTCAGGAACATTAACAGAGGATGACCTCGTAGGTGAACTAACTTGGCAAGAGTTTTCTATGGCATTAGTTGCTGGAGAAGTATACATTGATATCCATACAGAAGAGTATCCGGATGGAGAGCTCCGTGGACAATTAGATGAATATGCACAAGATGCAGCTAAGATGCCTAAAGAAATGCCGCAAACAGGATTTGGCGGTGCAAGTAATCAAGGATGGTTTATGAATGCCTGGAATAGCATCACTTCTTTTTTTACTAGATAATATAGGTGCAAATGATTGATATTAAATATCTTTCGGTAATTCCTTCTTGTAAGGGGTTACCGATTTTTCTATACGTTTGTTCTCAATTTGATCCCGTACTCCATATAAGCCTTCAACAACATTAAGGCCTCTCCCAAGCCACCTGCACAATGAACGAGTGTACTTAAATGATCCTTTGTGTATCCAGTTTCTGTGACAGTAATGTATGTGCCTCCACCCTCGGCTTCTTCAAGATCAAAACTGACAGTAGTTGTTAGCTGATTTGCAGGTGACCATTCAAATGAAAAGTGTTTATCTTGAATTTGATTAACGATCCTCCCTCCATCTTTTATTGTGATTCGTTCTTTGCCCCAATTGGTCCACACAAGCGTTATATATGAGGGCTTATTGTGGTTTCATCTGTAAACCACTTGTTCCATTCTTCAGCTGAGATAATTGTTTGATAAACCTCATCAATAGATTTTTCAATACGAGTCTTTTGTGTGATATGTGGGATGTCCATCATACGCCTCCTCTTCTACTTTGTAGTCACCTTGAAGCATTCCATATACAATACAGTCTTTGTATTGATGTTTTGCATTACGTATCATGTGCCTGATGATCCCTTCTTGCTGCATGCCTGCTTTGGTCATGACTTTTCCAGAGGCAGGATTGTCTGTATTATGAGCGGCGCAGATCTTATGAACCCTCATCTGTTGAAACCCAAACTCAATCACCGCTTTTAAAGCTTCTGTTGCAAAACCGTTGTTCCACCAGTTGTATCCAAAAGAATAACTAACGTGACAATTTTCGGTGGCTTCTTCAAAATCATATAGATCAATTTCTCCGATTAACTCATTTGTAGCTTTTAAAACAATGGCCCAATAACAAAAACGATTGCTCTCATATTCGCTTATTATCTTATGTAAACGCGAGATCGTTTGTTTAATATCAACATGAGCTTGGGCTGATACGTTGATCACTTACTCGTTCGTCTGACAGCCAGTGATTAAAAGCATCAAACACATCGTCCATTGTAAATTTTCTAAGCAGAAGTCTTTCCGTTTCTAGTTGAGGCGTTCCGTTAAATTGAATCATAGTACCTCCATGACTTAATTGCTCATTTTAATTGCACTTCTGTCGTTACTCCTTTCGATTTTTTTGTCATAATTCCTCCCCAATTAACCTTAATTTCAAACTCTAATCCAGATTAAAATCTTCAATGGCCTTTTGCAAAATACTCTGTGATCGAATGACTTCTTCTTCAACATAGCGCTTTAATGCTAATGCCTTTTCTGCGTCACGTATGTAATAGATTGTTATCTCTTGATACGAATCTTCTTTTAGTTTTTTTTGCCCGGAACGTACGATTCCTTCATCAAGCAGCTCATGTAATGCTCGATAGATTTCAGCATGATTAGGCGAGTATCCTAGTGGTTTAAAATGCTGCTTTAGTTCATCAAGCATTTGGATGCCATAAGGTCTACTGTTTTCAATATAGGTGATGAGATAGCCCTTAATAAATAATCGCTGTTTAACCAAAAATCCTGAAGGCTTTCTTGAATTACCCACCAGAAAATCCCCCTCCCCTTAATGTACTAATTGTACAATAATGTCGAATCAAGTGATACAGTCCCTTCTCTCTTTCTGACATGAAGTTTAAAAATGACACAATAAAACCTCCCTTATGACAACAAATCACAAGGGAGGAACTACTGCTTATTTCTTATTTCGATATAAGTACATGGTTAATGGAGCAAAAATAACTAAAAAGATAGCTGAAGCTAAAAGCACCCATCCTACTTCTGCGCCTGTTACGGTTCCATACATACAGCCTCTAACAGCCGTTACTAACAAGGAAATAGGATTAATATCAACAAAACCTTGTAGTATATTAGGTAATGTCTCCGGATCAACAAATACATTACTGACAAATGTTAATGGAAACAACACCATCATACTCACCATCATTAGTGATTTTTCTGAGCGCATGATGATACCAAGTGTCGTCCAGATCCAGGAAAGACTGAAACAGAAGATTAAAATAAGTCCCAAAGCAGCTAGAACTCCAATCAATCCTCCCTCTGGTCTAAAGCCCAAGCAATAATCCTAATAAAATCATGATTGTTGATGCCATCAAATATCTGACCGCATCGACAAGTAGAGCTCCTACCAATGCTGAAGGTAACCAAATAGGTAACGTTCTAAAGCGGTCAAAGACGCCTTTACGGATATCATTATTTAAATCTACGCCTGTGTACATGGTAATCTGTGAAACAGTCATGACTAAGATACCTGGTAATAAGAATTGTAAGTAATCCGCAGTTGATCCGGCAATGGCTCCACCGAATAAATACGTAAACATTAACAAAAAGATGATCGGGAACATCGTTACATCGAACAATTGTTCTGGTACGTGTTTTATTCGTAATAATGCTCTGGATGAGAAAGTTAAAGATGAGGATAACGCACTCGGATGAGGTGGTTTGACACTGGATGCGATGGCATCATGAAGGCGTTGATCTACGTCCTTTGTGGCGTTTTGACTCATGCGCTTTCCTCCTTGTTGCTGTCATTCTCTTCAGCTGTTTTTCCAGTTAAGGTTAAGAAGACTTCATCCAGGCTTGGTTGCCCAAGTGAAAAATCACTAAGTGAGATTCCCGCTTCATCCAACGCATTTAAAGCCTTAACAACAATAGACGAATGAGTCACTTGTGAGGTTAGGGCTGCTGCATCTGTTCCCGTGTGAATGGGTCCATCTATTACGCCCTCTAATAAATTGATGGCTTGCTCTCTTTTAGATGGATCACTTAAACGTAATTGAAACGTACCAGAGCCAACAGATGCTTTTAGCTCATCACTAGTGCCTTCTGCAATGATTTTTCCTTGATTAATCACAGCAATACGGTCCGCAAGTTGATCAGCTTCTTCTAAGTATTGAGTAGTGAGCAGAACGGTTGTTCCTGCACTCACTAATGCACGTACAATATCCCACACTTGATTACGACTTCTAGGGTCAAGTCCAGTTGTTGGTTCATCAAGAAATAACAGCTCAGGAGTAACCACGATACTTGCCGCAATATCAATTCGTCTTCTCATACCTCCTGAGTATTTTTTAACTTGTCTTTTAGAAGCTTCCTCTAAACCAAAGGCATGGAGAAGTTCTTTCGCTCGTGCCTTCGCTTGAGTTCGATTATAGCCCATAAGCCTGGCAATCAGTACCAGGTTTTCGATCCCTGTCAGATCTTCATCGATAGAGGCGTATTGTCCAGTTAAACTGATTCGACTTCGCACATCTGATGTTTCCGTAGCAAGATCATGTCCAAAAATTCGTGCTTGCCCTTCATCTAGAGGTAGAAGTGTAGCGAGCATACGAATTGTCGTTGTTTTACCCGCACCATTTGGACCAAGGAATCCATAAACGGTGCCTTTTTTAATCGATAAATCAACTTCATCAACCGCTCGGTGTTTGCCAAAAACTTTGACTAAGCCGTTTGCTTCAATAGCCAGCTCAGAATTTGAAAGATGATTGCTCAATCAATCTCACCACCCTTTTCTATGTCTATTCACTTTCTGAATATTATTTTAATTGATTGTGTGTAAAAGCACCAGTATCCGATGTCACTTCTGCCTTTCATTCTTATCAATATGGTGTACAAATTAGTACTAAAACATGTGAATAGGAATTAGCTTAACACTTGTTCCTTAATCCTAATCGCGATTTCCAAGGACTTTATTGCTGCATCTAGACTTAATCTTGTTCCCGCATTCGTTTGACAACACGCCACCACATGCTTTAATGATTCTTCATAGCAATTTTTGTTTGTTATTTGTATGTCTTCCTCCTTGTTATCCTTATACTTTTTAAAAGAATTCACGACTGTATCTTGATAACTATCTTCTTGGTACGTAATTCTTCCTTCCTCAAAAACAGCCTCGTACCCAACAGTGAATGGTGCCGCAAACGGCATCATGGACGAACCTTCCACACTAACAATTGTATCCGAATAAGTTAATGCTGCCTGGATATGTGATTCTCTTTTTCTCCCATTGATCCCTTGAGCATTTATTTGTAATGGGCTACCGAGTAACCAGGTGATAAAGTCAAAATCATGGATCATTAAGTCGGTGGTAATGTTATGTAAGCCTAAATCCCCCCACAAAGGTGGTGATGTTCTTTTTACATGTAAAGCCTTTAACCTACCCAATTCTCCTGATTGTTTCACTTTAAAAAGGTAAACATTCGGCATCTCATGTTTGATAAACTGATGAACGAACACACGTTTGTTATAGGTCTTTTCTGCAGTAAGCATTAGAGCCGCATCTTCTAATGTTAAAGCCACTGGTGTCTCACAGAAAACATGTTTGCCGTTTTTAAGAGCTTCCACTACATATTGTCTATGTAATGAGCTTGGTAAACAAACATCGATTAAATCAATGTTTGGGTTCGTTAACACTTCATGAATATCATCTGTTGTTTGAATATCTAGCTCCTCGCCAATCTTTTTTAGTTTATCTCTATCTCTACCAAATAATGTGATAGAATCAATACCAGCTACTTGCTTATATATCACAGCGTGATGATAGCCAAAACCCGTACCTAATATGCCTATATTCAATAAAAACAACTCCTTTTTGATTTACTACTAAAAGCATATCAATCTATTTATGACAACAGATTGTCAACAATGTTTCAAAAGAGGTGGAATCATGTGAAAGTACATCGACTCATGTCTATTTTGCTTTTGATTGAATCGCGAGGAACCATTAAAGCAAATGAACTTGCTGAGAAACTTGAAGTATCATTACGAACGATTTATCGAGATGTCGATAAATTATGTGAATCAGGCGTCCCTTTAACCACCACAACAGGACCAAATGGTGGCATACATCTTATGGAAGGCTATTCATCAGGACTAAACCACCTTCATGAGCAAGATTTAATGAATTTGTATCTAAGTGGGATGGGTATTCAACCAGTTAAAGAAAGTGATATGTCGATAAAATTAAATCACACACTTTTAAAGCTACAGCAGCATGCCTCAATAGATGGATATACTTTAATGGAAAATATGAATAAGAGATTTCATTTTGATGAGGATTCATGGTGGCAGGACCCTATTCGTTTATTAGATATAGATGACCTTCTATCAGCTGTCTTCCGATCAAGTAAGATACGAATTACTTATGAGAAAGTAAATGGAACGTCCTCAATGAGGATCATTCATCCATATGGAATTGTTGTGAAGAGGGCCGATTGGTATGTGATTGGATTCTGTGAACTAAGTGATGAGATACGTACATTTAAATGCGAACGCATAAAAGCAGCAGAAACGTTAAAAGAAGAGTTTCTGATCCCTCTCAACTTTTCGCTCCAACAATACTGGGACGCTAGTAAACAAGCGTTTATTGGAAAGCTTATAAAAGCTGAACAATACCATGTCCAACTATCAATGTCTGCGGATTACGCACGGCACCTTTCTGGTTATGAGGTGTTAAGCCGCCTTAAAAACGACTCTGGCCTATTACTTACAATAAATTTATATGACTATGAATACGCAAAAAGCGTCATATATGAACAACTACCATACATAGAAGTACTGCAGCCTGAAGAATTACGTAAAACCATCCAACAAACACTTGAGTATCTGTTAGACAAGTATAAGAACAATGACCCTCATTAATGATCTCTTACAACCAAAAAAACACCCCCAAAGGAGTGTTTTTTTTGGTTCCTACTCTTTCACAGCACCACTTGCTATTCCGGCAATAAAATAGTGTTTTCTAATGAATAAAAACGTATAGCATTGCCTCCAAATAACTGATCAAATTCTTTTCCTGTAAGCTGAGTACTAAGCGCTTCCTCAACAATCGTTATTACATCATCATAAGATGCGGCTAATAGACAAACTGGCCAATCACTGCCGAACATCACTCGACTTATTCCGAACATTTGTACGGTATGTTGAATATATGGAACAAAGTCCTCCTGCTCCCAGTCTTTTTTGGCTTCAGTAACGAGTCCTGACACCTTACAGTAAACGTTAGCAAATGTTGCAACCTCTTTCATATATCGCTTCCAGAAACCAGGATCACCATCTACTATATTCGGTTTTCCTAAATGATCAATTACAGCTTTTAGTTCAGGAACCTGCTTAAGCAATTGAACAATCACAGGTAACTGATGCTCTTTAATCAAGAGATCAACGGGAATCTGATTGTCTTCTAAATATGAAAACGCATTCAAATATGTTTTATTTAAAAGGATCTCAGCATCCGCCATATCCTGAATCATCACACGAATACCGACAAACTTTGGATGTTGTTTTAACTTCTCCAAGTCATCCTGATAGGTACTACTTGTCATATCCACCCATCCAACGACACCTGCAATCGACTTATTTATTTCACTAAGCTTAAGTAAATACTGTGTGTCTTCCAAAAGTGGTGAAGCCTGAACCGTAACGGACTGATCCATCTTATGATTAACTAGTAGAGGGTTCAGATCACTGGGCTGATAATCCTTGTACAATACATCATCATTTTCATTAATCCAATCATAATACCCTTTGCTTATTTCCCAGTAGTGCTGATGCGCATCTATCCTCATCTCAATTCCTCCTCCTTCACGACACCTTTTTTTATAATCAAATTGGCATATTGTGCTTTTTCACTCGTTGCGATAATAGCATACGCCTGCTTTGCACGCTGATAGAATTCAAACCGTTCTACATGCTCAAAAGAATATGAACCAACCTTTTTTTGATAGACCTGCCAAATAGGTGTTTCGACATCGTCCCCTGGCACAACCTTCATTAAAATAAGTGGGGCTGATACATAGTCATCGAGCGGAAACAGCTTTAAAATCGCCTCTAATAGTTCGGGGATAGCTGTACCATCACTTCGGATCAAACAATTGGTATGGCTTGCAGCAGGAAAATGGGCGTCTGCCAGAACGATTTCATCGCCATGACCCATTTCCATTAAAATCTTCACTAACTCTGGGCTTAGTATAGATGGAATTCCTTTTAACATGTAATTCTCCTTTCACAATGTATGTTTTTTTCGATAGGCAGCTGTGTGATGCCCGTTTCTTTTTTAAATAAGCGATAAAAATGAGGCATTGTCTGATAACCTAATTGTTCGGCAATTGACTGAATGCTTTCATCGGTTTGTACAAGAAGCTCTCTCGCTTTTAATACCTTTTTCTTAAAAAGAAAATCACTTACTGTCATGCCAATTGTTCGTTTGAATTTTTTGCTAAAATATACAGGGCTTATGTTTGCCTCTTTTGCCAAGTTATCAAGACGAATTGGTTCATGAAGGTTAAGCTCGATATAGTCAAGACTGGCTTTAAGCCAAGTGAGATTTGTAGGGATTATTTCTTGCTCCTCCACTGAGTGCTCCATCCATCGTTTGAGCTGAATCACTAGCATAAGAATTTGTAAGGATACAGTCTCTTCCCAATTGGTACACTTATTCGTTCTTTCTTGATCAATCTGATTAAAATGACCTTCCACAAATTGCTGTTCATTTTGAGTACATTTGTGACGAAAGATTCTTGCTTCCTTTGCCTTCACACTCGTTTGAAACAATATCATTCGCTGATCCGTTGTTAAGGTCTGCATCGTGGGCGAGAAAAACAAAGCGGATGAGGTCAGCGTTTCTCTATCCTCTAAAATTGATTTATGAATGATATTAGGAGGAATGATGATTAAATCCCCCTTTTCGAGCTCAATAAATGTTTGATCAATAAAAAATGTGCCCTTTCCACTATGAATATAAATTAATTCGCACCATTCATGAGAATGATCTGGCAGCTCCTCCTTCCTACCTTTTGTGAGATTATGCATGAGTGAGAAAGGTAACGTTCCAACTGGTGACAACGTTTTACGAATAGGATCCATTCCCATACACCTCCTAGGATAAAATAAGCAACAATCAGGCTAATAAAAGCTATTATTATAGCTTTAAGCATATGTTAGAATAGTTAAAAAAATCATATCATATTCTGATTCTTTTTTGAGGGAATTTTTTCTTTTATGAAGGAGGTGAACGTATGCGTTTAGCTAACAAGATCGTTCTAATTACTGGAGCTGGTTCAGGGATTGGAAGAGTCACAGCAGAACTTTTTGCCAAAGAAGGAGCTACGGTCATTGTCAATGACATTGATACAACACGTGGTGAGGAAACCGTTCAGCTCATACAAAACGCTAATGGAAAAGCCGTATTTATGCAAGCGGATACAACGGATGCAACCTCTGTGGAAACCATGATCCAAACGATTATTCAAACGTATTCTGTCATTGATATTCTTTTTAATAATGCCGGAATTAGTGGGATTGGTCGCTTGCACGAGCTTGAAGAAGATGAGTGGGATCGTATCATGAGGATAAATGTAAAAGGTGTCTTCCTCCCAAGTAAGTATGTTCTGCCTCATATGATTAAACAAAATGGTGGCGCGATAATAAACATGTCTTCCTGTATTGCTGAAATCGGCTTGGCGGACCGAGCCTCCTACGCAACAACAAAAGGAGCTGTTCTCTCGTTAACAAAATCTATGCAGGTTGATTATGCACCCTATAACATTCGTGTAAATGCTTTGTTACCCGGTACCATTTTCACCCCGTTTGTTGAGGATTACCTCAGCAAATCAGCAGACCCTGACGCCGCCATCGCTAAAGTAAAAACACGCCAATTATCTGGCGAGCTTGGTAAACCTGAAGACGTGGCAAAGGCAGCCCTATTTCTCGCATCGGATGAATCATCGTTTATGATGGGCTCCCCACTCTATGTTGATGGTGGCGTCGTATTCGGCAAAAATGCCTAAAACAAAAAAGGAGAATGAATGATGAGAATTTGTAATATTACAGAGAATGGTCAAGATTATTTAGGGGTAGTTATCGATGGACGGATTGTACATATCAGCAAAGCCTTAGAGGACACACCTCAGGATCAAGTCCCTAAAAATGTAAGCGAGTTCATTAAAGGTGGTCAGTCAGCATTTGAAAGTCTGCAATCATATGTTCAAAAGCTAGTGATTTCTGATAGTCAACCCTATGTAGTAAAGGAGACAGATTGTGAGTTTGGGCCAGCTGTGCCTAACCCAAGTAAGATCATTTGTGTCGGCTTAAATTATCGACGTCACGCAGATGAAACAGGAGCAAATTATCCAGAGGTTCCTATCCTGTTTAATAAATTCAACAATACTCTAACTGGTCACAATAGGGATATTGCCATTCCAAATGTAACAGATCAGCTAGATTATGAGGTAGAGCTTGCTGTTGTCATTGGCCAAAAAGCTAAAAATGTGAGTGAAGAGGATGCCCTTAAGTATGTAGTTGGCTATAGCACAGCTAATGATTTATCTGCTCGAGATTTGCAGATGAAAACACCCCAGTGGTTGCTTGGCAAAACGTGCGATGACTTTAGTCCAATTGGCCCCTACCTTGTGACTGCAGATGAAGTGGACGATCCACAGAACTTATCCTTAAAAACAACAGTGAACCAAGATGTTCGTCAGCAATCGAACACATCGGATATGATTTTTAGTTGCAAAGAGATTATTAGCTATATCTCCAAGCATTTCACTCTTGAACCTGGTGACATCATCTTAACTGGTACTCCTGAAGGTGTTGTTCTCGGATTACCGGAGTCCGAACGTGTGTACCTTAAACCTGGTGATACAGTAACAGTTGAAATTGAGAAACTAGGAGCATTAACAAATACCTTTATAGAGGAAAAATAAGGAGCGATGTGATGAAGATAACCAATGTTGAAACCTACTTGCTTGATATTCCCTTAAAACAAAAAGCGATTACTGATTCTCAAACAAAATTAGAATCCGTCGAATTTGTTGTGGTAAGAATTGATACAAATGAAGGCATTAGTGGCTGGGGCTTTAATTGGAACTACACGAAAGGATCAAGAGCTGTACAGGCCATTATTGATGACACTTACGCTCCTGTCCTCATGGGAAAAGACCCGTTGCTGCACAAGGCCATTATGAATGACATGCATTATACCAATCATTTTATTGGTCAAGTTGGTATTACACGAGTAGCCGCATGTGCCGTCAACTTTGCTTTATGGGATATTCGATTAAAAAGCTTTGGCATTCCATTATGGCGTTATCTTGGACCTGTTAAAGATAAAGTAAAAGCTTATAACACCGATGGTGGCTGGTTACAAACAACAACCGATGAGCTAGTACACGATATGACAGCTCTTATTGATCGAGGCTTTGACGCCGTCAAGATGAAGCTTGGATTACCAGATCCACGGCAAGACTACGAGCGTGTGAAGCAGGTCCGTAAGGCAATCCCACCAGAAGTGAAGCTTATGGTTGATGTCAATACCGTTTGGGACCTCAAAACAGCCATGGTTTGGGGCAGACGATTAGAGGAATTCGATATTTACTGGCTAGAGGAGCCTATGAATCCCTTTAACAAAAGTGACCATGCTAAGCTGGCTCAAGCCTTGGATGTACCAATCGCTGTTGGCGAGACGATTTATACTAAATACGATTTCCGTGAATATATAGAGGCTGGCGCTGTTGATATTGTTCAGGCTGATGCAACAAAGCTCTCAGGCATAGATGAGTGGTTAGATGTCGCGGCCCTTGCCCGTTGCCATGATCTTGAGGTCATACCACATACAAATGTGCAGCAAAAGCTTCACGTTCAGCTTGCAGCCGCCTCATCTAACGTCCCGATGGTCGAATGCTGTTATGAATCAATTAGTGATATATGGGAGGATCCTATTAAGGTTGTGAATGGCTACTATACGCTTCCAGAGGAACCAGGGCTCGGATGTAAGTTAACAGATTATGTGCTAAAGGAACATCGAATTGGTTAATTGAATCTATTATAGTTGGGAGGTTGGTCGATGAAACGTTTAGAAAATAAAGTAGCACTCGTCACCGGAGGAAGCAGAGGAATTGGTGTTTCGATTGTCGAACGACTTGCAGAAGAAGGAGCTCATGTAGCGATTAACTACCACTCAGCAAGCTCCAAACAACTCGCTGAGGATTTGAAAGAAAAAATAGAAGCGATGCATAACATTAAAGCCATCACAATCCAAGCAAATGTTGGTGTAAAAGACGATGTAGAACGTATGGTCTCAGAGGTTGAAGACACACTCGGCGATGTAGAGATTTTAGTTAATAATGCTGGTATCGCACCCTTTGAATCCTTTCTAACTCTATCTGAGGAAACGTGGGATATGACCTATCAAACTAATGTTAAGTCTATTTTCCTATTAAGCCAACGCGTCGCGCAAAAGATGGTCAAAAAAAGAGCAGGCAAAATTGTGAATATCACTTCAACAGCTAGCTTGCTTGTAACAAGTCCTGTCATTCCACACTATATCTCGTCTAAAGCCGCCGCCTCCCAGTTAACAAAGGCACTTGCCATTGAGTTAGGTCGCTATCAAATCAACGTCAATGCCGTCGGACCAAGCACCGTGGAAACAGACATGACAACTGAGATGTTTGAGGATAAAGAGAACTATCAACGTGAAGTCGAAGCCAATCCGATGAAACGATTAGGAACATCCAAACAAATTGGTGATGCCGTTGTCTTTTTAGCTTCAGATGAAGCCGAACAAGTCAACGGCCACCTCCTGATGGTGGATGGCGGTTTAACAGTGAAGGCTGCTCAGCCTGATGATCATTTGCAGCATTGATTGGTAGTTGATTAAACAGGGTTTCGGTCTTAGCAGGAAGATTTTGCGCTACAGTAAGAAACCTCTATGCTTTATCAAAAAGTATTAAATGTTTAGTAAGAGCCAAAACCCGTTACAAAGGACTCTTTCTATTCTACCAAGACATGTTGATCGTTCATCAAGAAACAATACCTATCATCAAGATCTTTCATACGCTTAGTCAGAAGGTTTAATCATAATCAAGAAGAATAAAGCTGATGGTAGCCAACCTGGGAGTAATAATTTAGATATTCAATGGTTTGAGAAGTATCACTTAAACGTATGAGTAATTGACCAGACCCCACTGAAGCTTTTAACTCTTCAATTGTCCCTTCGGCTATATTTTTCCCTTGGTCTATTACTCAATTCGATCTACTTCTCTAAGATTTTATATTGTTAGCAGAACGGTTATTCCAGCACTCACTAAAGCATACACAATGTCCAGGGGAGTATTATCCCCTTATACAAAAGGGCCGGACAATGAGCTGTCAAAATGACGTCATTGTCCGGCCCTTTTTTTGGCTAAAAGAGTTTTGTCACAGCCCCATCAATTCTGTTATCTACTCCTTCACCGCTCCACTCGCAATGCCAGCTATAAAAAATCGTTGCAAGAATAGAAACATGATAAAGATTGGCAGTACTGATATGGATGCAGCTAACATCAATTGCCCGTAATCAAGGTTATCCTGTCCTGCCAAAATAGACAATACAATCGGCAGTGTGTACATATCCTCAGTCACGATAGCTACAAGTGGCCATAGGAAGTTATTCCATTGATGTGTGAATAAAAAGATAGCCACTGCCCCGATGGCTGGAAGCATCATCGGTAATGAAATCTGAAAGAAAATACGGTATTCTCCGCAGCCGTCAATCCGTGCTGACTCTAACAATGAATCAGGAATCGATTTCATGCTTTGCCTCATAAGAAATATCGCGAATGGGTAAGCGAGCTGTGGCAAGATAATCGCACTGTACGTATTCAAAATCCCCAGATTAGCAAAAAGCTCGAATTGAGGAATAATCAATGCCTGATATGGAATCATCATTGATACAAGTAACATTGCAAACAATGTGTTCCGACCTTTAAACGTATATTTTGCAAAGGCATAACCTGCTGCTGCACTGAACAAGCCTGCCACGACTGTAAATATTACGGTAATAATCGTGGAATTCAATAACGCTTGAAAGATATCAATGTTATCTAAAAGGTTTCGAAAGTTTACTGCTAACTGGTCACCAGGAATAAGATTGGGTGGTACAGAAAGCAATGCTCCTGATGAGTTCGTTGCACCAACAATCATCCAGTAGAATGGTCCAAGTGTGATGAACAAGCCAAGCACTAGCACAAGATATTTTAATAGCTTACCTAGGATATTCAATCGTCATCACCTGCCAATTTAAACTGAATAAACGATAGTAGCGCTATGATAAGAACAACGATATAAGCGATCGCTGAAGCATAACCAAAGTCAAAGTATTCAAATCCATTTTCATATAAATACATGGTAACCGTTGTTGTGGCATTAATCGGTCCACCACCAGTTAAGTTAAATGCTTCATCAAACAATTGAAACGTCCCGATTGTTGACATGACCACAGCAAATAGTAAAACGGGCTTTAACTGGGGCAAAGTGATTGAAAAGAACTTGCGGATAGGGCTGGCCCCATCGATACTAGCTGCTTCATAAAGATCTTTAGGTATTACTTGAAGACCAGCTAAGATAATAATCATGTTATAGCCTGTCCATCGCCAGATTGTAACCATAATAAGAGATACTTTGGCCCAAAAAGGATCATTTAACCAAGGGATACGATCAATGCCTACGCTCGAAAGCATATAATTTATAATCCCAAAGTCTTGATTTAAAATTAATAGAAAAATAATCGCTGCAGCGACTAATGATGTAACAGTTGGTGTAAAAAAAGCTACACGTAGCACACCTTTCAAGCGATGAATTCCACTATGTAATACATTCGCAAGTACAACGGCAAACATAATCATAATTGGAACTTGAAATATGAGTATAATGAAAGTGTTTAACAGTGATTCATAAAATAAGCTATCTTGAAACAGGCGTATATAATTCTCAAACCCTGCAAAAGTATTAATGCCTGCTTCATTTGTTGTAAAGCTAAGGAATAATGAATATACTACGGGATAACCCGTAAACATCAAAAACAGTAGAACGGTTGGTGCAATAAACACATATGGTGCGAGTCCTGCTTGATTTTTCGGGCTTTTGCCTTTTACTTTTTTATGGGTGACAGAATTACTCATCGCTTGCCTCCCGTCCCGTGGCTGCTTCTAATCGATTTCCTGCAGTCTCAAGAGCCTCATCTACAGTCACGTTCTCCAAAATAACTCGTCCAATGGCATCGTTAAAATTATTTTGAGCCCTCAAATAATCATCAGTGAAGTTAACAATCGGTAAATCTATTGCCTCTTCCCCAAAAAGGGTAAAGATTTCTTGACCACCAAAGAACTCATCTCCTTCAGCGAGCTCTGGTCGCTCAATGGCTTCGATAAGAGCCGGATATGCACCGTAAGCTTGTGCCCCGTAAACTTGATTGTCAACGTTTACAGAAGCAAATTCTCCAAATAAATACGCCGCTTCTTTATTACTTGATACAGATGTAATCGCAAGGTTTGATCCACCATCATTTGCGGCAGTTAAACCACCTTCCTCAAATACAGGAAGCTTCATGACTCTCCATAAGCCTTCTTGCTCTGGCATCTGGTCCTCGATAATCCCTTTTTGCCATGACCCACTGATCACTGATGCAACCGCATCATTTTTAATTGCCGCATTTACTTCCTCACCCGTAGAAGCGTAAAGGAAAATTCCTGCATCGTCCATTGCTTTTAATGTTTCCATCGAACGATGAGCTGCCTCTGTATTAGCAGTAACTCTTCCATCTAGGTCAAAATATAATAAATCATGCTGTTGTAGCATCGCTCTGTAAAATTGAGTGTCTCCGTTAAATTGCATTCCAGTCATTAACGTGCCAGTTTCGTCAAGCATTTGTTCACCTGCTGCAATATAATCATCCCATGTAATGATCTCATCTGGATCAATACCTGCATCTTCAAAAAGATCGACTCGATAAAATACAGTCATCGGTCCCGTATCTCTAGGGAATGCCATGATCCCATCATCATCATTTATGAGTGGAGCAATTTTTCCTTCAACAAATTTATCACGATGCTCATCAAACCCCATATCTGATAAGTTAACAAAGCTTTCGCTGAAATTCTCCATGTAGAGATCAATTCGTTGATTTTCTACTTGGACAAGATCAGGAAGCTGACTCTCAACACCAGCTGCAAGGCCAGTTGTTAATCTTTGATACACTTGATCTCCACTTAGTTTTAACACGTCTACATTAATATCAGGGTACTTCTCTTCAAAATCTGGAACAATATCAAGTAAATACTCAGCCTCTAAATTCCATGCCCACACTGTCACGTCACCGGAAGGTCCATCTGATTCCTGATTCTCCGTCTCACTACATCCCGTCAAAGCAAGGCCTAAACAAGCTATGCTTAACGGTATTTTATACCGCATACCATTCCCTCCCATTAATGAAAAGTTCAAATAATGCAACTTAAAAAATGTGATAACGATCTCATATGTTAACGCTTCCATTTATAGCATAAGGATAATTTTACGTCAAATCATATCCATTGGGTTAAGATATTATAAATATCATTTTGTTTTTAGTTTTATTATGAATACGTTACTTAAAACTGTAGTATGTAATATTATAGTTTTGGCATGTTTATGATTAGTTTCCTTACTCTTTTTCTTTTCTGTTTATCCCGTATTGTTCTCAAAGCTTAAGCCTAGTTTTATGCAAAGGTCATAACTTGCATAGTATTGACGATGTAGATGTGCACACAGCAGTGGATGCTTAACATTAAGAGGTATCAAAGTATAACTAGGTACATGAAAACTAACTAAAGGCATTTAATTTCAAAAGAAGAACGCTCCTAACATTAGGAACGTTCTTCTTAATACATATTCTTTGTAAAAAAATTAGCAGTTTTGGTGTACCAATTTGGTTTATCTATAACACTAATTCACATTTACATTTACAAGATATTGATCGTACGCTTTTTGCATGATTTCTACATAACGATCAATACCTAACGATTCTAGACCAGTTACATAGCTGTCCCAATCTGTATCAAAATCAAGTTCTCCTACGATAAAACGTACAGCATTTTGCTCCACATTTGCCTTAATATTTGTTTCTAATGTAGTTACTTCTTCTTGTACTAGTTCTTCAAACCAAACACTCCAATAAGGGAATACTTGGTTCGGCTCCATCCCCTCATATAAATAAGTCGCTTCTTGTAAATGACGTTCAAAACCTTCTTGTTTATAAATACTCGACCTGCACCCATGAATCTCTAAATTCTGCTGGATGATAATATTGTGCACTAGTACCCTAAATAAATTCCTTTAAATATCTTTATCTTCGTTTGGTTTTGTTAGATTTTTAACTGATCATTATGGTAAATGAAATTATAATTTAAAGGTATACATTGATTGATCTTCTTTCATTTTTATAGTCAGCTTGCTTTTTGTACCTTCCACAAGCTCAAATAATTGCTCAATATGGTATACACCTGATTTCATGTTATTTTCATACGTAATATGAGCAATGGATGCAGCAACCTTTGCGGTGATATTTGATTGATTGTGTCCGTTAGTTAATTGATCGCTCAATATGGCTCGTTGACGAATAAGCATCCACTTTAATCGCAAACTGATCCGACCCGATATTTAATCTCTCAATTAGTGACACAAGACGATTGCGGAGTTTTTTGTTTTTTAAACATCTTGATAGTTTTAGAATCCCGATTAATGCAGCGATAGTAGTAATAAATGTTGAATCAAAACAAAGTCTTGTTGTCACACTGGGAATAGACAGTGTATGTCGCAAGGTATATTGATCTGAAAAAGGAAATTCATAAACATTGCGATTTCCTACTGGTTCATTGAAATCAATTTTTTTACGTTTATTAAAGGAATTGACCATCTTTACTAATGTCCAATCAATGGCAGCAGGTCCATGTTTCTCTCCAACTCCAAGCAATATTGAAATATCTACTTCCTTGACATCACTGCAGTCTTGTAATGCTTGTTGTACGAGTAAGTTAGTTAATCCTGGAGCGAGCCCCACACTTACTATAGCAGTACCGGGTAATGATTGATTTTTTAGTTCCATCACTTGTTTCAGAAAATCAGAATTCGCTGCAATATCAATATAGTAAATACCTGCTTTTAAGCACATTTCAACAAATATGGTTGATTCTAAATCAAGACACATCACAACAATCTTTGTTTCAGATAACCAATCCGGCTCGATATGGGAATGTACATCATAAACAAGTGGTTGTACTTGGTTTGCCGTCTCCTCTGAAAATTGTTCTGCCTTCCGCTTATTTCGGCCAGCAGCATAAACTTTATTAAGATAAAAACGAACAAGTTGTTGGCAAATACTTCGTCCAACCTTTCCATACCCTCCTACAACAACAATTTTATCTTTCATTGTTTCATATCACTCTTTCTACATAAGATGGCTTCAACAAATAATGCTTTAAAATAACTCGTACACTCATGAAAGTTTGACTCATGGAGTAATTTGATTAGTGACTCACGCTCTATCGGATGATTCGTCACACCCATCGATTGGATGTAATGTAAGGTATGGTGAGTGGGTTGTCCATTTGGACACGATTACTAATCCCTGCATCCTCACAACGTGATTTTGCTAGTTTTAGCATGATAGAAGATGTATCAAGAGCTGTTATTCTGATTCTAGGCAAAGCTTCAGCTAGTCTGACCAGTTCTTCACCTCCCCCTGCACCAATAACAAGAATGGATGCATCTGCACGGATTGACCGACTTATTAGAATGGCTGATAACGTATGTAAAATCTCATATCCAGGTACCTTTTTAGTAATCGTTGCCTGGATATGTTTGGACTTCTGATAGATCCCAACTGTTTAACGGACACATGATTTGGCCTCCTCTTTTTTCCTGTGGTACACTTAATTAATAACTATTCTCAATTATATCGATTAAATACTTTATTTCTATCCCACAAAATTGGGATTGTTGGAGGAACAATGACGGACAAAACCCTTTCTTTACATCAGGTAAGAACGCACATTCGCCAAGCATTAAAGAAACAAATTTCTTTTGATGCATCCTGCATTACGACAGTTGATCCCAGTACTTTGCTTTCAACAGGATCTCTTACTGATACAGTTATTGAAACCATTCATGATGCTTTACTTAAAAATGAATACCTAACTAATGATCTCAACTCTCATCAACAACTTGCCGAGAGCACAAGATCTAAGGCAGTGTCTTTACAACACTCACAAAAACCAAATGCAAGCATACGACTACACACCATTTTAATTCCAGCAGGTTTTGGAGATGAGCTTCGTGTAGCGCTCATCAGCAAGTCAACATGTTGGGGATTTATTAGTCTATTTCGTAAACTTTCAAGTCCTTACTTTACAAAGGAAGAATTAAAGTTGTTATCTAGACTCGCCAGTTTTTTTGCTGAAGATCTTCAATCAAAACAAGCTCAGTTAGTGAAAACAAAAGACAATGATTTTACGCCAGGTTTACTCATTCTAAATAAAGACCTTCAACTTATTTACTCAACAGGTGAAGGAGAAAAATGGCTTGCACTCATGAGAGAATGGGAAGGTTTATCAGAAAGTCAGCTACCTCGCTCCTTTCAAACCTTATCGATACAATTACAAAAGGAGAATACAGACCATGCAACACTCATTACGAGCAACTTATTTGGTGGCATTATGCAGGTACGTGCAGAACAACTCCATCATTTGAAACAGGACAATACAATTGCGTTTCATATTGAAAAGGCTTCAATTGAAAACAATCAATTTTATATTCAATCACACTACCAGTTAAGTAATCGCGAACTCGACGTGATTCTCTGTATAAAAAAAGGACTATCAACTAAGCTAATAGCTGATAATCTTTTTATTTCTACATACACGGTTCAAGATCATTTAAAATCTATTTTTCATAAAGTAGACGTTCATTCACGTAATGAGTTATTAAGTAAGATAGATCAGCTATTATAAGATATCTCTTCTAAAATAACTCATACTCATGGCTTCTCTCACTTCCTCCATTGTCTGCTTGCCAATGTTTCTTGCCCTTGCAGTTCCTGCTTCAAGTATTTCATCGATTTGTCGAGGCTGCTTCAGTACGATATTTCGTCGTTCTCGCATCGGCTCAAGCAAATGATTGATGCTTGCTGCAATCATTTGCTTACACTCAACACATCCAAGCTTGGCATTTGTGCATCCGTCATAAATGTCAGTTACTGCTTCTTTTCGAAAGGCTTGGTGATAGGAATAGATTGGGCATACTTCTGGATGACCAGGATCTGATTTTCTGACTCTTGCGGGATCAGTGGTTGCTTTTTTAATTTTTGCATGTACTTCTTCTTTTGTTGCGTCAAGATTAATTGTATTGCCTTTAGTTTTACTCATTTTACTGCTGCCATCTAAGCCAATTAAACGCGGAAATTCACCAACAACAGCTTGAGGTTCTTGAAAAATCGGGGCATATAGCTGGTTAAAACGTCGAATGATTTTTCGTGTCTGCTCCATATGTGGAAGCTGATCTTCACCAACTGGAACGACGGTTGCTTTACAAAATGTGATATCTGCTGTTTGGCTGATTGGGTACCCGAGAAATCCATAATACAAATCTTCATAGCCATTTTCCTTCGCTTCAGCTTTAATTGTTGGATTATGACGTAGGGAATTAATCGTAACAAACATCGAGAAATAAACTGTCAATTCAGCGATTTCAGGAATCATTGATTGCACAAAGATTGTGCTTTGATTCGGGTCTATTCCAACAGATAGATAATCCAACGTGACTTGTTTTAGGTGGTGTGCTAATTGATCAGGCTGTTCAAAATGAGTGGTTAGTGCTTGCACATCCGCTAACATGATAAGTGAGTCAACTTGACTTTGTAGCTCCACGCGATTTTTTAAGCTGCCGACATAATGGCCAAGATGTAGCTTTCCTGTTACACGATCTCCTGTTAATAAACGTTCCATAAATAACGTTCCTCCTAAAAAGTATAGTATTTTGATTCATCCTCTTTTTTCGCCACCAACCATCTTCCATGGCCATCACCCCCTTTAAAAAAACACAAAAAAACCCCATCCAAAAAGGACGAGGTTCTCGTGGTACCACCTTTGTTAGCTGCCTTAAAAACAACTCACTTTTCATACGGAAGAATTAACTTAGGGTCTTCGATACGATTCTACTTGGTAACGGTTAGACAGACCCGGCCACATTTACTATTCTTCAACGCGGCAATTCAGAAGCCCATTCCAAATCAATAGGAGATTGGTTTGCAGCGACCACCAACTCTCTGAACACCTAGCTTGATTTGTACTTACTCTTCATCATAATTATTCGTTTATTAAATGACTCTTTTATTCCCCTAGATCCACATTGTGATATACCTGTTGTACATCCTCAAGGTCTTCTAATGCATCAACCAGTTTCTCAAACTGCTCTTTAGCATCTTCTGGGACTTCCACATCGTTTTGCGCAACCATTGTAAGCTCTGCAACAGAGAATTCACTAACGCCTAATTTCTTAAACGCTTCTTGAACAGCGTGAAATTGCTCAGGATCGGCATGAACGATTACTGTATCATCTTCTTGCACGATGTCCTTTACATCTACCTCTTCCTCCATCATATGTTCTAAAACTGCTTCTTCTGAATGGCCTTCGACACCAATAACTGCAGCTGCATCAAACATATAAGCAACAGACCCACTCACGCCCATATTACCACCGTTTTTTCCAAAAGCCGCTCGAACATCTGATGCTGTTCGGTTAACATTGTTCGTTAAGGCATCGACGATAATCATCGATCCGTTGGGTCCAAACCCTTCATAACGGAGCTCATCGTAATTCTCATCTAAACCGCCTTTTGCCTTTTCAATCGCCCGATCTATAATTGCTTTTGGAACATTATATGTCTTAGCACGCTCTAGAACCACTTTTAAAGCTTGATTCGATTCTGGATCAGGTTCACCTTGTTTGGCAACCACGTATATCTCTCGACCGAACTTCGCATAAATTCTACTTGTATTAGCATCCTTTGATGCTTTTTTTTCTTTAATGTTATTCCATTTACGTCCCATTTTGAACACTCACTTTCCCTTGATCTCTCAGTTTTTATCATATCCTAATTCTTATGTTTCTGACAAGGTATTAGGACAACCCTTCCTATAATATACTGTAAAATGTTGTTTTTAAGTGGGATATTCAGGGTATCTATATCTTTGTGCATGATTCATTATTTCGATCACTAATTAGGAGCTGAAGAATTGAAAAGAGTCGAGGTCAAGAAACTAGCTATTGGTAGTGTATTAAAAAGTGCCATTTATTTTTATTTTATTCCCATTATTCTTATGCTTATCGGTACGATTGTTGTAACGTTTGTTCTAGTTGCTCAAGATGGAGCAAGTGGATATGTAATGATTCCTGCTTTCTTAATCGGAATTGTCTTTTACACGGGATTGTACGCAGGCATTATTTCATTAATGACACTCTGCTACAATTGGTTAGTTGGTAAATTTGGCGGACTTGTTTTGACGATTGTAGATGTAGATACGGAAGAATAACAAGTAGAGCTTGCCAAAGGAATTCCCGTGGCAAGCTTTTACCTTACTCACTAAAATACTTTTTCACTACACTAGCTGCAAGCTTAGGTCGTCTAAATTCATCAAATATGCCCTTACTATTTTTTGTTCCAGCCCGACTCATTAACCACCCTGTATCTTCTACAACTTTACAATCAGCAAATTGCCAAATATACATACCAGAGATGAAGGATCGCTTCGTATAAGCTCGAAGGTTCTCTTCTATGATAATCGCCTGTCTTTCCTCCGTACCCCGTACTGCATTAGGATGACGTAGACCGTAATACCCGTCTCCGCCAAACTCACTCATAATAATCGGCTTACCACCTCCACCAAGTTCTTCTGCCCAGATTCTTGCTTGATCAACCAGTTCTCCTGGATCTTCATCTGTATACCATAATGGATAAAGATTAAAAGAAATAATATCCGCAAGATCAAAACAAATATCGTGTTCCCGGTGATGTGTAGCATATGTCACTGGTCGTGATGAGTCCAACTCTTTAATTTGTTCAAGTTGTTCTTTATACATCACTTTGCCTTCTTGTGTATTACTCGCACATTCATTTAGAATGGCCCAGATTAAGATACTTGGATGATTAACATGATTCTGCACCATTTCCTCGTTACAATCCATACATTGCTTTTGGAATAATGGGTCACTCATTTGATCAAGCACTAGCCCTCTTGCGTGATTTTCCTCCCATACAGCAATTCCTCTCTCGTCACATAGGTCTAGGAATCGCTCATCATTTGGATAATGACTGGTCCGAACAGAATTAGCTCCAGTTTCAATAAGGAGTTCAAGGTCTTGAACTAATAACTGATAAGGAAAAGATGCTCCAACTAATGGATGGTCTTCGTGTCGGTTATACCCTTTTAGTATAATATCTTGGCCATTTAATTGTATGCGGCCATTCTCTGTTGTGACCGTTCTGAAGCCAACACGTTCGATTAGGTCATCAACTGGAGTCGTTTGATGATCTGTATAAACATGTAAAGTTAATAAATAAAGAGACGGATTATTTAACTCCCACGGTATTAACTGTTCGAACATCTTGTTTATTTGCACATCTACTGTTTCGTTCGCTTGGATTTCGATAAAGCCAAACGAAATAGGTGTATCAGCTAATTGGCCCTTTATTTCTACCTTTTGTATAGTATCATGATGATTCGTTACCCATACTTTAATATCCGCTCCCCAGACGCCATCCTTTTGAAAAGATGTGCAGGACAAACGATCAATACATACATCAGATATGTATTCGATGGAAGTAGGACGAATGATACCACCATATGTGTAATAATCATTGGCTATATGAAGCTTAGATTTCTCTGAAAACGTATTGTCTACAATCACAACAAGTTCATGCTCTCCTTTTTCAACATCTTTTATATATGTAGAAAAGGGTGTATATGCATTATAATGATGAGCTACATGCATACCATTCCAATAAACGTCTGCCGTATGACTCACGCCTTTAAAATTTAATTTAATCGACGTATCTTTGCTCACATCTACTTTGCGCCTATAGGCAGCTTTTCCTCGATATGTTCGAAAGTCAGGGTGAAGTTCCAGGCAAGCTGGTACGGGCATACGATATTCGTATCGTTCGCATACTGAATCACCCTCATTGATCGGTTGAAAATCCCAGTCACCTTCTAACTCATACACGTCCCGGATCTTGTTTGTTTCAAATAATCTAATCATTAACTTCCTCCTTCATTAGACTAATCAAGTAATATCTTTATCACAACAGGCATATCACTTTGTACTGTATGTGTTTGGACAATCAAACCTTGCTCTGTACGCTTCCATTCTGGTTGCTCAGCAAATCCTAGTAAAGACACTTCCTTAATAATGCCATGAAAATGAGGTAACTTTGACGCATCCTTCTCTGCAAGCGAAGTCATACACACTTCTCCACTTTTAGGGTATTGCAGGACTGTCGCAAATAGGTAAGAACCATTTACTGTAAAACGAATATCTTCTGGAGTGAACACCTTTGTTTCGTTATCTGTGAATTGTCCTTCTATAATCTCGGTTGGTCCTTCCCCAGATTTTCTCCATACTTTCGTGTCATATATAGCCTCACCATTTACCTTCAACCAGTCACCAATCTCAAGCAAAATGGCACGATCTTCATCTGGAATGGTTCCATCAGCTTTTGGTCCAACGTTTAGTAATAATGAACCATTTTTACTGACGATATCAACAAGGTCTGAGATAATCTCTTTAGCTGTTTTATACTCATTATTTTCTGTATAACACCAGGAGTTTTTTGCTACCGCTGAATCCGTTTGCCAGAAGTATGGTTTCTGTTCAGCAAATTGTCCTCTTTCAATATCAAGAACTGCAGTCCCAAACATAAAGGCATCATGTTTGTAGTTAATCGCAACCTCGATTCCCCACTCAAGAGCACGATTATAATAATAAGCAGCAAATTTCTTTAGATATGGTTTAACAGCATGATGTTGAATCCACCAGTCAAAATACATAATCCGTGGTTGATATAGATCCACAATTTCACATGTGCGTACAAGCCAATCCTCTAGAAATTCTTTTGATGGGGCTTGGGCTAAATAAATCTTGATGGTCTGGCTCTGGCATTGCTGCCCAATAAAAATCTCCTTCCACAAGTGGTTCTTTAATATCACTATCAAATTCTTTTCCGTGCCCCATGAAAAACCAATGCTCCATTCGATGAGAAGATGCACAAAAAGCAATCTCTCGTTTGGCCAATGACTCACCTAATTCTCCAAGTACATCTCGTTTTGGACCCATTTCATATGCATTAAATGGTGACACCTCACTTTTATACATCTGAAATCCATCATGATGCTCTGCAACCGGCATGACATACCGTGCACCTGCATCTTCAAACAACTGAGCCCATTCTTCTGGATTAAAATATTCAGCCCTGAATTTTGGAATAAAGTCCTTATATCCAAATTCTTTATGCTCACCATACGTTTTAAGATGATGTTCGTATTCTTTTGATCCTTGAATATACATATTACGCGAGTACCATTCACTTCCGAATGCCGGAACAGAGTAAACACCCCAATGAATAAAGATGCCGAACTTTGCTCCTTGGTACCAATCCGGTACCCTATATTCTGATAAAGAGCTCCAATGATCTTTGAATCTCCCTTCTTTTATTACTTGATTAATAGTTTCTAGATAAGCCTCTTTCATAAGTGCCTCCTCATTAAATGTGTTGTTCTTATCTTAAGCTCATTTGTAAGCGTTATCAATATCATTTCAAAAAAAATCACTGATCCATTTTAAGTTCGAATCAGTGAGCATGAATTATTTACTTACCCTGTATAACGACCTGAATGCAGTTCATCTTCAAGAATGAAGTCGGCAGTCAGTTGTCCTGACAGTGTGACCATCGGAACCCCTCCACCTGGGTGAGTTGAACCTCCCACAAAATAAAGATTAGAAAGCACCTGACTTCGGCTTGGGATTTTAAAGCCTCCATTTGTTTTCCGATCTGCTGCAACACCGTAGATTGAGCCACCATTAGATCCGTATAGTGTATTAAGATCATTTGGCGTGAATACATATTCAAATTCAATATGATCACGTATTTTGGATAAACCATTACGCTCAAGCTTGCTAAGAATAGTTTCACGATAGGTGTCTTTATACATAGCCCAGTCCTCTCCATCTTTTAATGGGGGAACATGAGTAAGTATAAAATGATTTTCTGCTCCAACCGGTGCTTGCAGCGGATCAGATTTAGAGGATATCCCTACATACACAGTTGGATCATCAGCCGGCCGCTTTTCCTCAAAGATTTGTTTAAATTCTAATTGCGGATCCTTAGAGAAAAAGAAATTGTGATGAGCAAGTTGCGGATATGTTCGGTTTATACCTAGAAGTAACACTAAACCAGAAACACTCGGTTCATAGTTGCTCAGCTTTTTAACTTCTTGTTTTGCTTTTGGTGCTTTAGTAAGCAGTTTTTCATAAGTCGGTATAACCTCAAGATTTGAAACGATGATATCCGCGTTCAACATCTCTCCGCTCGCTAGTTGAACTGCTTTTGCTTGTCCATCTGACTCTATGATTTGATCCACTCTAGCATTAGTACAAATATCTACTTCAAGCTCATTCAACACTCGTTCCATAGCTCGAATGATATTATACATGCCACCCTCAACATAATGAACGCCAAGACCAAATTGAACGTAAGCAAGTTGTGATAAGACAGCTTGGTGCCTGATAAGGAGATGAGCCTACATACATCACTAAAAAATCAAGAAGTTGCTGTAAATGAGGATCCCTTATATACTTTTTTGTAGCTTGGTTCATACTTTTCATTGGGTCCATTGCAAGCAATTCTTTAAAGCTATGCAAGGTACGCAAGTCCTTTAATCCAGCTAAGCTTTTTTGATAGAAGCTTTTGGTACATAGCTCATAAATTTGACTACTATAATGTAGATAATCAAGAAACCCAGACTTATCCTCTGGTGAAATTCGATCAATTTCAGCTAGCATATCCGGTAAATCACCTTTAAGATCAATGGATACACCATCCTCGAAAAACGTTCGCCATTGAGGTTCAATTCGCTTGATCGTCAGATAATCAGAGAGTTTACGTCCTGCACGTGTAAACAATTGTTCCAATGTCCATGGCATCGTCAAAATAGATGGACCTGTATCAAACGAATAACCAGCACCACTTCGGATATTACATTTTCCACCAATTCGTTCATTGGCCTCTAGGACTTGAACCTGATAACCTTCTGCTGCAAGACTAATTGCTGAAGATAACCCACCAATTCCGCCACCAATTACAATTACTTTCTTCTTCACACGTACTTACCCCTCTTCTCTTAATAGATCCAAGGCATTAAAATCCAGCGCTGCCGTTTCCACTCGTCATAGGTTTCACCCAATGCTTCTGTTAACATCGCTTCCTCAAGCTTTATTCGAATAACGATGGAAGGAATGATAAGCAGAAGAGTGAATAACAACCCTACCCATGAAGCTAGGTAACAGGATAGACCAACCATGCAGACTATTAAGGCAGTATATAAAGGATGTCTCATAGAACGATATGGTCCATGACTAACCAGTTTTTTATCAGCAGATACCTGAACATGCCTTGTAAATTCATGCTTTAACGTCAGCATTGACCAGTATCTGAGAAAAATACCTGTTCCATAAATAAACAAGCTTAACCACGTGATAAAAAGAGGTGTGTGAATTACAAATGAGGTTTCTCGGATAATCAGGCAACCAATGACCGTTGCGATGATGGAAAGTAGAATAAGGTAATAGCTTTTTTGTTCAATTGAAAGAGAGTCTCCTGAGTGACGTGCCCCTCTAAAAAGAACAAATTCCAATAACCAAATTAGACTTAAGCAAAAAAAGAACCACTCTTCTATATTCATAAAGCTCCCTTCACTTGCTGATTAGTTAGAAGTAACACGCTGATACGTAACGTGTGAATAACGTTGGATAATAATAACGATAATGAGCACAGAAGTTAAAACAACCGCCATTTGATAGGTTGGAATGATAATAGCACCAATAAAAATGACTAAACCACAAGCAAAAAATAACTTTCCAGCTAAACGATTAACAATCGCCCAAACCTGATCGTTCTGAAGGGTCCAACGATTTCGTGCACCAAAGATAGCATTCCGTTTCACTTGCGGCATAATGTTACCAATAATCATCATCACAACACCGAGACTAATTCCAATTATCGCCTCTATATTTATAGAATAGTCAAGTCCTGAAAAGATAATCAATCCATGACAAACAAATAATAATCCTGGTAAAACAGCGCATATGACTTGCTCCACTTTTGCTTGAACAGAAGTCATTTTCCTCATTACGCGTATCAGAAATTGATTCACTAAAAATAGAATGACCATAAACGCAGGCATGATAGTGATGGCTGCTACGGCTGGCAAAGTGCCTGTCACCTCTCCATTGGTCCAATGGACGGCTAATTGATCTGGTAGTTGACTATAGGTCACAACACTTAATAAAACCGAGGCTAAAAACAAACTGATGGCAATATAAGTAGCTTTCATTTTAGTCATCTCCTTTTGTTTTAAATTGATAAAACCAAGCAAAGACATCTTGTAACACCGTTGTATTTAACGTGTGATAGATGTATTGTCCTCTTTTATCGGCTGTTACCAGATTTGCCTGCTTAAGTAACTGAAGGTGATGAGAAATACTTGGTTTGCTCATATCAAAGTGCTCTGAAATCTCAGATGCAGTTAAACACCCATGCTTGCTTAATAAACTCATAATCTCCCTCCTTGTTTCATCGTTTAGAGCCTTAAATAACTCGTTCACAGCTTTATCTCCTTTAATTAAGTAATTAGAAAACTATCTAACTAAAGACTAACACAATTAAATAATTAAACAACTGTCTAATTAATGATTTGCTATAATAATATAAATACATTAAAAAGGAAGTGGCCCTTTTGCATACAGCCCTCATTATTATCGATGTACAGAATGGTATGTTTGATGAACAATTTCCAGTATGGAATGGGGATCGACTACTAACCAAGATAAAAAACCTTCTACAAAAAGCTCGAGAACAAAATGTGCCCGCCTTTTATGTACAGTATAACGAGGCAGCTGGCCTTCAGTTAGAATCTGGGACAACCGCATGGGAGATTCATCCTGACATCAAACCATTGCCCATGGATCATATCATTCAAAAAACAAGACCTGACTCTTTTTTTGAAACCATTTTAGAAGATGAGTTAGCTGCCCTTAACATCAAGCACGTCATACTCACAGGCATCCAAACAGATCTTTGTGTGGATACAACGTGTAGACGTGCCAACAGTCTTGGCTATCAAGTGACAGTAGTTGCAGATGCTCATAGCACATTTGATTCACAAAACTTATCAGCAGAGCAGATTATTGCCCATCATAATGAAACGCTCCAATTTTTTGCTGAAATAAAAAAAGCTGATGAAGTAGATTTTCATTAATGTGAAAAAAGGCTAATTCTCGTTGCAATCGTTGAGAATTAGCCTTTTTATTTTCTTGAATTCAGATGATGCTTCTGTTCATTAAAAATGTAACCTATTAGTGCATGTTCAAAATCTACGTCCCTTCTTCTAAAATAATTCAAATCATCTTGCTTTGAATACAGCAATAAAAATGAAACAGATAGCCGTTTAGATATTTAGATCGACGACCGTCGAACAGATTATACTTCTCTAAATTTATTCTGCACCTGAACAAATATGTATTTATCAGTCCACATTTGAGTAGTGACAATTAATTCTTCATCCTCTTTTTGAAAGAAAAGAGCAGAGCCTACTTTCTCTTTAAACTCCAGCCATCTGAATGGATACGCTGTTTAATATTTTCATCTGATTTCGCGAAACCTTCATTTTTACTACTCTTTGTTAAAAACCAAGTGTAATCTTCAAGTTCTGCAATTTCTGCTACCTCATCATCGGATCTATCAAGTTTTTCAATGACATAACTTGCAGACACATTTTCAATTGGTAGAGAAGGATAAAAATAATATGACTTATTTACAAATAAAAAAACAGCTACACTAACTAAAACTATACTAAACATACTAAAGAATATTGCAAACCGTTTCACAAATATCGCCCTCATTCTAATTTTTTATAGTTTCTCTCGTATAAAATTCCATTCAAGGCAAATCTCATTTGTCTACCTCTTTTTCTATATTACACCATTTATTAACTCTAAAATCTTAATCTTTTCTTAAACAATTCTGTTATTTTACGTAAATTATTTACACGTAGTATCCGGGATTATTGAGATGCAGCATGGGTTGTTAGAGATTTTATTATTTCTACTTACTTACGCATCTCTTACTCATTTTTCTATACCAGATACAAAGAAAGAAGAGTACCAAAGCTTAAAAGCCTTAGTACTCTTCTTTTTTTCTTATGTGCGGTTGTTAGAAGTTCATCAAAAAAACTGAATGAAACAAAAGTAATCACAGATGATAGTCTTTACGTTTGTCAAAACCAATTGATGCTTTCTGCAATTTCAATTATTTCTTCTTCTTCAACACCTGACAATCCTTCATTGTCACTATTCCTGTCAAAACAAGTAATAATAATTTTCCATTCATCTTTTTCTAAATATATTACTTTACCATCGATGTCTTCTATTCCCATTAGTTTTGCTGTTACTCCATCAATTAATAAATCTTTTTCAATTCCAGTTCCGTCTTTGCTCTCTGCAGAAAAACTAGGTTTGGTATCAATATTATTCGTTGCATGGACAGAATAACGTCTTTCAGCAGTTCCTGCGTTATAATACAATTGTTTAAATTCCCCTTGTTCACCCATACCTACGCTGTATTCTACATCTTCTTTACCAATAGCACTCTCTAACACCTCTGGAAAAGGGACTTGTATATTAAACAAGCTCTCTAACTCTTCAATTGATTCTACATTTCTTTCAGCATAAACATCAGTATTTACAAACCCATAACCAATGGACATCTCTTTAACGTTATGTCTTTCCTCAAATTTTGTTACCTGAAATAAATCTTCAAACATACCCTGAGCAGAAGGCGTTGAATAAATACTGACACTTAAAATAACAATGGCAGCGGCATACACAAGTGGTTTTTTGAATGTTTTTTTCTGTTCTCCTTTCGCTTTTTTGACTCCCATCTTTGATCTTGTCGATAACTCATCTGGAATCTTAATCTCCTCAAGCTCACGTTTAAACTCATTCACTCATATCAACTCCTTTTAATTCTTTTCGTAGTTTCCCTAGTGCTCTATACAAAATAGATTTTGCAGTACCTAAAGGAATGTTGAGGATTTCTGAAATCTCTTTGAACGAATAGTCTTCGTAATACTTTAAAATAACGACACTTTTCTCTTCAACATCTAATAAATCAATTAATTCTTGTAGTGCTATGGAGAGACATACATCTTCCATTTCATTTGCTGATTTTCCTTCATGATCAACTCTGAAATTGACTACCTTATTATTCTTGTTAATAACATTTAAAGAGCAAGTGATCGCAATTTTTATTAACCATGTTTTTAAATAATCAGGATTTTCAAGAGAACTGATATTTTTGTATGACCGATAAGCAACTTCTTGAACTACATCTAAAGCGTCATTCTGATTTTTTACATACAGATAGGCCATACGATATATATCTTTTTCATAACATTGAAATATTTTTAAAAAGGATTTCTCATCTCCTTTTTTGGCTTTTACTATTAATTTTTTTATTTCGTTCACCTCTTTTTCTTTATTATATCTATTAGACAATTCAAAACACTTTTTGGCTTAAACTTTATAATATATTCTTGGAAATATTTGATTATAGGCTTATGCTAACCTTAAAAAAGTACCATAGCATCAATCGCTATGGTACTTTTACTTTTCTTTCAATCTTATATGGACAGGAGGAGTCGAACCTCCATGAGTTTAACCTCTTTAATCCCTAAGTTTGTGGATAAAATCTAGCCTCTCAATATAAACCTGAGAAATTTGGTTTCTTTAGATCATTATTTACCCCTAATGTCTAATCTTCTTTTAATACACTAAACATTGCTAAGTCAATGTACCTACCTTTGCTTTTTTCGTAGGAACGTAAAAGCCCTTCCTGTTTAAAACCGAGTTTCTTTAATAGAAATTGTGATGCTTGATTTTGAGTTTCTACCTTAGCTTCGATTCGATTAAGTTTGTAGTAATCAAAACCATATCTAACAAGTTCCGTTAAAGCCTCGGTCATGTATCCTTTTCCCCAATGATCAACAGAGAGTTCATAGCCAATTTCTCCTCTGTCATTTTCTGAATCTATATAATTGAAACCGCAAGACCCAATAGACTTCGATTGATCAGATTCAAAAATAGAGAATCGATTACCTTGATTGCTTTTATCCATTCTCTGAAAAATATTAATCATTTCATATGATTGCCTTACATCCATCATTGGTGTAATGTTCATAAACTCTGTTACTTGAGGATTAGACCAAACTTTGAAGAGCGCATTGGTGCATCTTGAAGGGTAACCTTCTTTAATGTAAGTCTTTCAGTATTCAATTCACTCAATTTTCACTTCTCCTTTTAGTTTAAGTTGAATTTTCTTATATATGATTGCAAAACTAAGTTTACTATCTGGCATATTCCACCCCTTAATAATTGCATAAATTATAACACTTTAATTCTTATTTAAAATATGTCGTTAGAATTAGTGAAGCTAAATAACCTCATTTATCAACACTCGGTTAAGAGGATTGGTTTAAGTCATTAAAAGTTAAGATAAAAATAGATATCAGAATTGCCTCTTTCAGAAGTGAATTCATAATCTCTTGTATTTAACCCACCAATCTCAAATCCGTACTTCAAATAAAATTTATTTGCAGCAAGATTATAAGCTTGAGCGATGGTACTTAATCCTTTGCAGTTCTTTTTTTAGCTATGTTGATTGCAAAATCAAGCATATCTTTAGATATTCCGCTCCTTCGATAGTTCACATTTACTTTAAGATCGCTTAAATAACAATATTTATTCCACCCAGTTTCAAATACTGCTAAACCAACACATTGATTCTGATCAAATGTGGCAACCGCAAAACCATTTTGATTAATTGTCTCAAATGAGTAATTCTCTTCTGGAAATATCTTTTCCTTCGGTTCATCGAAATATATTTCGTGATACTCCCATTTGTCATTTGGCTTCGTAACTACTAATTCACCAAACAACTCAAATTTTTCGTTAGGTAATCTCAAACAATCTTTTGTCTCTTCTGTGACTAATTCAATCTTCAATTAAATCCCCCATGATCTCAAATAATTAATTGATTTTAGTGTACTTTATAATGAACCCTCTGCATGAATAGTATAGACGATATTTGCAAAGTTTCCGTACTGTCAAGTCTGTAGTGAACTTTCACTACTGGTAGCGTAAGGTTTGTTAATGTAGAGCAGCAGCCTTCTGGTTCTAACAATTCAACTTCTAACATTCCTTAATTGTATAATTGATCTTCTAGGTTTCAACGCTTGAGTAAGTTAATATTATTCATATTTTCTTCCTCCTTTTAGTTAGATACATAAGGTAAAAACCTCGGCGTATATTGTCAGAAAAATATCTGATTTATAGTAATTTTCCGAACTAAAAGATAGGCAGATTCAGACCACTTATTTACTCATTTATCATTAAAAGAAGGTTTCTATTCCATAATATCCATTGCGGAGAAAAAAACTTTACAATTATTTAGACAACAAACTTTTATGAGACTAATTAGTTGTGAGTTATTACTTGTAGCATACCCCTCCACCAAATTTTAGAATAATTTTATACTTACTACTTAAATGCTCATATACAATGGATTTAGGCTATTAAATTCTCATGGAGTAAAAACGGAGATAAGTATGAACATAAAAAACAAGAAAAAAAGAGAGCATTTTGATTGGCTAGCATTAATTTTTGAGATTTTGCTCTATATACCACGTCTCACCTTAAGTTTATTTAAATGGCTCTTTGACCTAATAACATAAAGTTCATGGACGCTGTCCAAACCTGCAAGCTAGATTAGCTTGACCAAGTTTTAAGTCATCCCCCCTCCTCAAATCTTGAGGGTAACAATAGCCGGTAGCCGAACAAAAAGATGTGTTTTTTGTTCGGCCAAGCGGGTGATCATACTGAGAATCTATCAACTCCTTAAATTCCTTTTACTCTGTTCCAGTCAGCCATTTACCGTTGATAGATACAATATGTAGAGTCTTTTTTATTTCAATTTTAAAAGTTTAATAGAATGAGACAGTTAAAGTTGTTTAGAAAGGCGAGATTCTTATTAATACAAAAGTTAGATTGATAATTTTTATTCCGCTAGTGATTCTTTCACTAATTGCTCTGGAAGTGTTTAACCTTTCTATCCAAGTATTTTGGATTACCATTGCAATCATCTTTATGTTTAACGGTTTGATGCAGTATGCAATCAGAGAAAAAAGAGAAAGTAGAAAATAGCTCAAAAAAGTCCTTTAGCTGTTACTATAGCTAAACAGTTAAAGGATATTAAATAGTAAACAATTATACATAGACCAGGTCCTTGACTTCCGCTAACCACACATCAAGCATTTTTACTTGTTTCTTAGGTAACTCCACATTGGTTATACTATTGGTAATAAAGGAAGGTAATTATAATGTCAGAAAAACGTATGAACATATTACTATTAATCATCTCAATACTCGCTATTCTTAGTGGACTTTTTAATCTTCTTCCTAAAAGGAATACTTTTTTTATTGCTTTTGGTTTTTCAATGGGAGCAACTAGATTGATACGAATTAGAGAAATTTCTAAAAGTAAAAAAAGTACACTAGATAAATAGTCTATTCTTATAAGAAAGATTCTCCCATCACAGTAAATCCATACAATCACACTTAACACAATCCGCCTCTATATATGGGATTATATGTTATAATGCAAAATATAATTTAAAACTCACCTGATTCTATTAGGAGGTCGTCGTATGAACTACTATGAAAAACTAAAAGAATTGAGTGTTCAACTTGAAATTGATTTAAATAAACTAAGTAATCAAAAATTTAATGACCATTTCAGCTGTAATGTTCTTCATAGCCATTCACTCGATACTTACTTTATTAATGTTATACTGACCTCAAATCAGTTCAAAAATAGATACTCTATTAACTGCAAAAATTATAGCTTTTTTCTCCGCGACTCTCCATCGAATTTTAGTTTGCCCAACAGCTACATGTTAATTATTAACCGTTACATAAACTATTTAAAAAATCTTTAAATCCAATAATGAATCAGATTGGTAAAGTGAATATTTCTTATTCATCTGAAGGGAGTTTGTCTCATGGAAGCAATTTTAGCAAGTATTTTTTCAACAATAATTATAGCTATGACAATCTATTTTATTATAAAGGTACTAAACATTGCTTATAGAAGAAATGAAATTACAAATCGAAAGTTTATTATAATTGCAACTTCATCCATAACGATTGGAATTACATTATCATTAATAATGCTTTATATGTATCAAAATTTGTTTGATTTAATTTTTTAACATATCTCTTTTTTTAAAATAACTTTATATATAGTCATAAGATTATTATATAGTTTTATTTCATCCGAGATTATTTCAATTCCCACTAAATTTTAACTACTGTATAAGATAATTCTTACTAAATTGTGTAAAGTATCACTAGTTTCTATGAAACTCACTCAAAAAAATATGCACTAAAGGGTAAAAGACTCTATGGAAGTGAATCGCATAAAGTCTTTTTTTATTACTTATTCTCCAATCGTATCTCCGATTTCACCATCTACCACTTCTAAGTCTTCAGGTACTTGAAATAATGTTTCATCGAAGTCTGGGTTTAATTTATATTCAATTACTGTATCTCCAGCTGTTACTGATGAATCAACACTTTGTTCTTCTGACTCGGAACTCATACTAATCTCACCCTTTACTTCAAAGAACGTTTCCGTATCAAACCAATACTCTTCTATACCATCATCTACCTCTGCTGTGATGTGATAAGCCTGATAGCCGTTTACTTCTTCTTCACCTTCTAAAGTCAATTCTGCTTCTTCAAGCAGCCCTTGATATCGTTCGCCTATCATATCAAAGGTGAATTCTTCTGTAGTCGGATTCTCAATTCGTACAGCCTCTTCGTCTCCTTCATTGTAAGTTATAAGATAGCTCGGTTCGTCAATATCTGTAAAACTGTATGAAGTACTCTCTGCATTAGTACTTTCTCCACCTTCTTCTTCCCCACTCGATTCCATAACTGATTCCGTTCGATTATAAAGATCTCCGTCCGTGACGTACGTCCATTCATATGTAGACATCTCTAATTCCATATCAAGATTTCCTGCTTCATCTTCCTCAGGAGGTTCAAAATTTAAATCGCCACTACCTTCTCTTAAGACATATAATCCTTCAAGGTCACCGTAAAGCGCGATAGCTTCCTCTACAATTTCCTCAGCTGTTAGTTCATCATTAGAGTCCATTTCATCTGTTGTAGTGGTTTCATTTTCATTCACTTGATCAGTTTCAGTGGACTCGGTTGAAGAGTCATCTGAATTACATGCACCAAGAATTGTAACCGAGCTAATTAATGTTGCTATGACTGCCTTTTTCATATTGAACACCCCATAAATTTTTTAATATGATCCTTTCTTAATCATTCATAGCTCACTTTAGGTCTTCTCATTATTTGCAGGATTTTCACCCTTAAATGATACGATGAGCACAATCACACCAACTACAAATGCAAGTAAAGCTAACCAAGCAACGAGATTAGAAACAGGAATTACATTTAATAAGCCTAAAATCGCAATAATCGGGAGAACAAATATCGTACCAATCAATCCTTGATATCTTGAATGCTTTGCTCTTCCTTTAAAAGAAGACATGTATTACCTCCTATTTTCAGCCTATTAAACTGTTCCCTTCTCCATTAATACCAAACATAAACAATTAACCAATTCTTTTTCAGATTCCGATGATATAAAAAAAGTACCAAAGCTATAAAAGCCTTGGTACTTCTACCTTTCTTCTTATGCGACTCGGTGGCATCGAACTTCCATGAGTTTCATCTCACTAAGCTCTCAAATTAGAAAGTTGTGTTCAATGCATTATCAATTGAATGCTCACCTTGCTTAATATAAAAACTCTTACCGAAAAGCTTTTCATTTCCTATTGTTTGAACGAGTACCTGAGCAACATCCTGTCTTGTGATTAGATAATCATTAAAATGCTCTTTTCTTGTTGGGTGTAACTCTATTTTTCCAAGTGCTTTGTCATTGTTCATCGGCCCTGGTCGCACAATGGTGTATGGTAGGTCGCTTTTTTCTACGTAGAAATCGGACATATTCTTTGCAACTGCATATGGTTTCATTTTCTCGCTTTCCTCGTCTACATCTAAACTGTCTGCTGCACTTAGTTGAATAAAGTGTGTGACACCGGATGATTTTGCGTAATCAACAGCCTTTTTAGTTCCCCATAAATCAATGAGCAATGTCTTATCCGCTCCAGTACTTCCACCTGAACCAGCAGCAAAAATAACAGTATCAATGTTCTCAAAAGCATGTGAGAAATCCTCTTCTAAGTCACCTAGCACAACATGGTTAGCACCGAGTGATTTCAATTCTTCTACTTGTTCTTTTTTACGTACGAGAGCAGTTGATTGATGCTCTGTTTGCTTTAGTTGAGTAATGATTTCTTTTCCAACCTGACCGTTTGCTCCAATAACTAGTACATTCATATGAGTGCCTCCAAAGATTTTTCATGCATGCGTCTGCATGTTCTTGTTGTTTCTTATACCCTTATTGTTCTCAATGAAACAAGAAGAATACGTACATCATACGATATAGATTCTTACCACTCTTGTTTAGTTGGTGTCACAAAAATATCGTTAATCATAACGTTACTTGGCTTATTCACTGCAAAAGCAATCGTTTCAGCCACATGTTCTGGTGCAATTGCTACTTCATTTAGGTTACCTAACACGGAACTCACATCTTTGTCTGTTACTTTATCTTGCCAATTAGTTGCGATTACACCTGGTGAAACGTACACCGCTTGAATATTATGATTCACAGATATTTCTTTTCTTAAGCTTTCTGTAATGGCTCTTGTTGCGTATTTTGTCGCACTATAGACACCATGACCTTCACCTACTGCGTGACCTGCAACTGAGCCAACATTAATAATTTGACCACTGCCTTGCTTTTTCATTTTTGGGAGAACAGCAGCTATACCGTATAATACTCCCTTTAGATTCAAGTTGATCATTTTTTCCCACTCATCAACGTGAGCATTATCCCATTTAGAGAATAACATTAAGCCTGCGTTATTAATGAGTGTATCTACTCTTCCATAATTATCCACAGTGAAATCTATTAATGCACTTACTTCGTCTCTTGAGGAAATATCCGTTGCTTTAAATGTAGCAACTCCACCATTGCCTTCAATTTCTTGAACAATTCCACGTAGTTCTTTTTCATTACGAGCAGCTAGAACAACTTTTGCACCTTCCTTAGCAAGATGTTCTGCTGTTGCTTTCCCAATTCCACCTGAAGCTCCAGTTACGACAATCACTTTATCTTTAATATAAGACATGTATCATTACTCCTTTTTAGAACCCTAATTTATATTGAACCGGAACCATTTCATCCGTTGATTTTCTTAGTTGTTTAGCAGCTTCTAGAGCCCAATAAGGATTACGAAGCATGCCTCTTCCTACCGCTACAAGATCTGCATCTTCTGTTCCTACCACCGCATTAGCTAGTGTTGGGTCATCTAATCGCCCCACTGCAATCACTGGTACATTTAAAGCCTTTTTGATTTCTCTTGCTAGTGGAACTTGATATGCTGCGTGTGTACCTGGTTTACCCCAAGCTGCAATTTGACCTTCTCCACCAGATGAGATATCAAAAATTTCTGCTCCAGCTTCTTTATAAGCTTTAGCAAGTTCAATCGCTCCATTAATATCATAGCCACCATCTACATATTCTTTTGCAGATATACGCATAATGAGAGGCATGTCAGTAGGAATCTCTTCTTTGGCTGCTTTAAGGACATCTGAACCAAACTTCGTTAAATCTTTTCCAAATTCATCTGTTCTCTGATTGGTGAGTGGTGAGTGGAATTGATGAATGAGATAACCGTGAGCTCCGTGGATTTCAATGACATCAAAACCCGCTTGGACAGCAAATCTTACAGATTTACGAAACTTCCCAATCAGTTCGTATACTTCTTCTGTTGTTAATTCTCTTGGTGTTTTTGAATTCTCATCAAAAGGGATGGCAGAAGGTGCAACTGGTACTTCAGCATCTTCTGCTTTTCGACCTGCATGAGCAATTTGAATAGATGCCTTCGCACCATGTTGGTGAATCCCATCAACAATCTTTTTTAATGCCGGAATTTGTTCTTCAGACCATAGCCCTAAATCATGATCAGATATGCGTCCATCAGGTTCAACATCCGTCATTTCAACCATCACTAGACCTGCACCACCTATAGCGCGGCTTACATAATGAATGTAATGCCAATCAGTGGCGATACCATCTTTCTTGTCCACACTGTATTGGCACATTGGTGACATCATAATGCGGTTTTTAAGCTCTAATCCTTTTAAAGAAAACGAATCAAACATATTAGGTTCTTTCATCATTGTCATCTCCTCGATAATTAAATGCATGCGTCTGCATGTAATTAGAAGTTAACATCTATTTTTTCTGATGTCAACCAAGTAGAATGAACTTGAAGAAAATCCAAAATCAGCTCTCTACTTTACTTATGGTTATTCGTATCCTTTAAAAAACTAAAGATTACACTGTTATCCTTTTCATTAAGATCCATATCATTTATGACCGTATTAAACGTATTCAGTGCTCGTTCAAACTTACTCTCCCCTAATGAAGTCAGGGAAGTATATATTCCTCTTTTATCATCTTCACAAGTCGTTCTCTCTAGTGCACCACATGTTTTAGCTTCAAGTCTTCCAACAAGTCGAGACATGGCACTCTGACTAAGACCAATTAATTCTTGAAGTTGTTGTAACCGTAATTTACGATCACTTTCTTGTGATAAGTAGTACATAACGTAAAATTCTTTGAGGGATATATCGTTATTTTTTTTAAGTGCAGACTCCAACTCATTTGAAATTTTATCTTTAATTGAGGTTACTTCTAACCAATTGTTTAAGAACTCATATTGAGACTCATTATTCATAAGATCACCCTTTATAATAATTAAAACAATGCATTTGTATTGTGATTCTATATCTATTATAACCTAAAATACTTTTGATGATATTTACGCTTTCCAAGAGATAGAAACGTTTATTTTACATTATCATATTACATTATATTAGGTCGTTGCTATTTAAAAGCTCTAAAAGTCTTTTAGTAACATACATTTTACGACATTAAAAAACAAGGGTAAGCTAATACCCCTGTTTAAGCACATTACATTCTTCTAGAAATCTCGTTAAACCTTTGTAAGTATCATGACACCATAAGGCTCGATCGAACAAGCGCTTTGGAAAGTAACATCAGATAAAAGCTCGTTCATTGGTTCATTCAGAGTGATGGTTTGCTCCTCTCCGCTGTAGTTAAGTAAAAAGAAATATTCCTTGTCCTTACTGGCTCTAATAGCGAGTTCAATCGTTTTTGGAAGCGTTAGCTCTGACCTTGTCTTTAATCCTGTATCTGTTAATAAAAGATCAGCAAGTTGGTCGTTAAAGACACCGCCATAATAGTAGCAAGTACCTTTGCCAAAGCTGGTTCTGACTAGGGCAGGCTCATTAGCATAATAGCTATTTTGATAAGTCGCAAGTACGGTTGTTTTCTCACTTAAGATCGTTAGGACTTCATTAAATGTTTCTGCCTTCACGGTGTGTTCTCCCCATTCAATATAAGGAGTGTCATCAACCTTATTAATTCTGGTGAAATCATTGACTTCAACGCCGGCTAGATCTGAAAGTAATCCTGGAAATGACTTCATATAAGCATGGCCATATTCGTTTTTATAGCCTGAGCGACTCCCAAGAATGAGTGTTCCTCCTTGCTCGCTAAATTGCTCTAATAACTTAGCTCGTTTTGGGGTCACAATAGCTGCATGCGGATAGACAAGAACTTTGTAGGTCATGAGTTGATCTAGCGTCGTATCGTCATCTAGGGTGAAACAATCTACAGGAATATGTTGATATTGAAACGCTTTAAACCAAGATCGAATACTTTTTCCTGTAAATGGACCATGCCATGTATCAAGCTCTCCATCCCATTCGTTGTCATAATCATGTAAAATGGCAGCTTCTGCTAAGTAATCTGTTCCGAATAGGTTTTCCCCAACCCGTTTAAGTTCTTCACCAATCTTTGCCGCTTCTTTTAATCTTCGGTTTGGCTTATTATCATAATTGTTTAATCCGTGCCAATACATTTCTGTTCCTTTGATGGCCGTGCGCAAGCGGAAGTACAGAACCATATCTGCACCATGCGCAATGGATTGATACGTCCAGAGTTTAATTTGACCCGGCTTTGGTGTTGGCTGCTCTAACCGATTAACCCAACCACCTGGCCCGCTCTGTTGTTCGAATATAGCAAACTGACTACTAATATCTCTTACGGTACTAAGGTTCCAGCTCCACTTTCGATCGAAAAGCGGATCATCCTCACCTTCTGAGAAAACAAATCCAAAGTTAGGATACGAATCATAGGCATAAAAATCAAGTAAATTATTTGTTAATTGATGATGATTCAAATGTCCAAATTTCCCGTTTGTCGTGACCCAATGATTGGGTGCATGTTCCCGAATAATATCAGCCTGCAGCTTAGCGTAACGAATGGTACTATCAGAGACAAAACGTTTTTCGTCTAATGCATGATGAGGATTGTCTGAATCGGCCGGAGTCACTCTTGGCAAAAAGACCTGTTCCCAGTCAGAGTAAGTCTGATTCCAGAAGACGGTCCCCCATGCATCATTTAACTGATCTAATGTTCCATACTTTTGTTTGGCCCATTCTCTAAAAGCATCATGGTCAGCATCAGAATAGTAAACATTGGACTCACAGTTAAATTCGTTACCAATTTGCAAGCCACATATAGCCGAGTGATTTGCATAATGCTTGGTAAGTTTTTCGACGATGATCTTAGTGAATTCTCGATAGGTAGACGAATTATAATTATAATGTCCCCTCAGACCGTGGTGATGCGTAGTCCCATCCTTCGACACATTCAAGACCTCAGGATGATTGTGTGTCAGCCACGCAGGAGGAGTCGCTGTAGGAGTAGACATTATGACTTTTAAGCCGCATTTCTCTGCTAATGAAATGGCACGATCAAAGAGATCAAATGAAAATACACCTTGAAGCGGTTCAAAAATACTCCAAGCAAATTCCCCAATACGCACATAGCTAAAACCCATCGCTGCCATGCGTTTATAATCATCTACCCATAAAGATTCATCCCACTGCTCCGGATAATAACAAACGCCCAATTCAATACGTTTGCCAGGTATCGCTCGATTCAATACAAACACTCCTCTAACTAATTTTGATAACGCTATCATTAATGCTCATCGCTTTTATTTACTTCACCTGTGTTTATTAGACTTTCTTTATATGAAAGTTGTATTCGCCTGATTTAGTAGGAATAACCATACGTCGCACACCATTCATTCGTTTAATTTCTTCTTTCAACATACCCATTTCTCGTTCTCGCACCACCTCATTTTCAGCGACAGGTAGAGAAATCATTGCTTCACTATTAACTGGGATAGATACATCTACTAGTAATTCATCCTCTTTCTTTCTCCACTGAACTTCCAAGCAAGCCGGATGCTAATTTATGCCTAGTTTTAACCCAATCAACATGTTCCGCAATAAAAGGTGAAATACTTAATGGATATATTTTCTTTCCAGTATAATCAATTTGAATTCCGCTTAATTGCGAGTAAAACCATTCTTCTATATGTCCCATCATGATGTGATTATGTGAATGACCTGTAAGAGGACCGTCCCAAAATTCAGTTAAACTTGTTGCACCATGGCTCACTAAAAATTGATAATAAGGCTCCTTAGATTGCTGAAGCATCTTCTCAACAATATCTGATCTATCGTACTTTGCTAAAGCTAATAGTAAATACCTGTGACCTACCTCTCCACAAGTTATAGCATAGTCATTTTCAATTAAACCTGTAACCAGATTAGATAGTACTTTGTCTTTATCCTGCTCTTTCACTAAATCTAAGGCCAGAGCTGTAGAATTAGCTGTCTGACTGTTAGTAGCATAAAAAGAATGGTTTTCATTAAAAAATGCTTGATTAAAAGCGTTTTTAGTCTCTAGTGCAACTCTCTTGAATCTTTTTACATCATCGCCATGGCCAAGTAATTGTGCAATTTCAGCTACTATCCGACTTATGTCAAACAACATTGCTGTTGCTGTGACGGCGATAGGTGTGTGAACAGCAAAACCTTGATTATCATTAGGAACCTCTCCTAAATCACCCCAATCACCTAAACCATGATTCACGATTCCATCTGTAGAACTAGATACTAAATACTCCACATATCTAATCATTTGAGTGTAATGTTTCTTTATCGCGGTATCATTACCATACCAATGATAATGATACCAGGGGGCCATAATAAATGAGCTACCCCATTCTGGTGAATCTCTAAAACCACCTTCAAATTCCACATATTCAGGAGCAATATTTGGTACAAACCCATTCTCTTCTTGAGCTTCTTCCATATCCATAAAAATCTTCTCATAAAGAGGTGCTACATTATAGTTATAGAACACTGATGGCGCCATTAAATGTAATTGTTCAATCCAGCCTAACTTTTCACGGTGTGGGCAGTCTGTAAATATACTCTTCATATTACTCTTAATGGACCTATTTATGATGTCATGAATAGCTTTCCACTCAGAATTCGAACAGGTAAAGTCTCCAACCTCATCTACATCTGGGTATATCATTTCTCCTTGTACACTTAAGAGCTCTGGTCGTTCTTCTTGATACGTGAATCTGACTTGCACATATCGAAATCCATGATACATAAATTTGGGTGCCCATTCTTCCATTTCATTTTCTCCTCTTAATGTATACGTAAAGGAGACCGGTTCTCCAATCATAGACTGATCTATATTGCTATCATCCTTAATCAATTCTCCGGTAACCAATGTAACAGAAGAACCTTTTTTTCCTTTTAAACGAATACGTGGCCAGCCAGAGATGTTTTTCTCTAGATCATATAATTCTATGTCTCGATGATTCACTTTCTTTTTTATTGCTACGATGGTTTCTTGCACTTTATTTCTTGGAATCATCCGGCTACAGAGTGTCCCTTTTGGAGCACTTACTAGAGGCGCAGATCTCCAATTATTTCCTGAATCGATAAATCCAACTTTGTCCCATCCGGTTTGATAAAGACGTCCATCATAGTCTTCTCCACCATATATTGATGAAAAAACAATTGGACTTCTATCAATCTCCCAATCTGATCCAGTTCCAATTGATTCAGATTCTCCATTAGAATATTCTATTGTAAGCTGAACAATACATTTTGGTAAATCGTAGCTTCCTTCGTATTTTACATACCTTTTTGTCTGGCCATTTACATGATAGAAGCCACACCCTAGCATAATGCCAGCTGCATTCTGTCCATCATTCATATAAGAAGTGACGTCATAGGAATGATACAGGCAGGACTGATCATAATCTGTCCAACCTGGTTCAAGGACAGCGTCACCTACCTTAACCCCATTTAAGAGAAATTCATATTGGCCTAGTCCACATACATGAGCAAGCACTCGAACAGGTGATCTTGAGATATTGAACTCATGTCGGAATAAAGGCATAGGCTCTTCACAGGAATGTTGTTTCCAATCATTTTGAATAGATGGCGTCAAACCAATCCAATCCGCTTTCCATACCTGATCCATTAATCCCATTGTCCAGGTTGATCGTTCGCTCCATTCGCTTTCTTCACCGTTTACATCCCAAATACATACAGTCCATACATAGCTCTTCTCTGGTAATAAGGGAAGGCCTTCATATTTAATAAATTGATGCTGATCCGTATCGATTTTTCCACTATCCCACATATCAGCATGTTGCGAGTTTAGTAATGATTCTTGAGTAGACACATGAATCCGGTAAGCCGTTTGTTTCTGCCCTCTTTCAATTGAATTTGAAAATCCCCACCCGAATAAAGGAGTATTTACATCTATACCATAAGGTTTGTGCATTTGCTCTACTGTTAGATTTATTGCTTTGATTATCCCCATGCTTACCTCCTTATTGTCGGTTTATTACTGTTATCGTTGTTTTTCTTATGGTAAACCTTCTCATTTCGCCTCAACCCCTTTATTCTATTTTGTTGTTGTTTATTACTTCAAATTCGTAAATTGACGTTAATGATATAGACTTAATCTCTGCAAGCTCTTTGTTAGCTATTTCAGATCTTGCTGCCATTGGTGAATCACTTTTCACTTTACGTCCTTCTTTTATTGGAGAAATGAGGAGATAAATTGAATCGTTTAGTAGCGTTGTCTTCAAGTGACTTAGCCCAATCTGCCAAACTTCACCATTGTTAAAATTGTCATGTATTAGTTCGTTATTAATAAATGCGTATCCTACATCCCCCTCATAATGGATGTTTAATAACACTTCTTTGCACTGACTAAAGGCTTTACTTGGAATGGTTACTTTAGTTCTCCTATGATCTATTTCTTCTAACTCATGTTCAGCCTTTATCTTCTCTTTTTTGATTGAGTATTCACTTTGCAACACATGATCTGTACTCTCAGAAAAATAGGAAGCGAGAGTTGTGGAAACGAGTTTGTCTATTACTGTTATTTGAAGAAACTCAGATTCTGATTCAAAGCGAATACGATCTTCTTCCACAATGACAGCAGCCTCTGTTATAATCGCATGCGGCTTACCATCCCATTCAAATGACCAAAAATTCAAACTATTTTCGTCTGACATCGTATAAATTCGAATAAGTTTTCCTTGTTTAGTGTGAAGATCTATCCTAGTGATTATTTCTTCAGTTGGCCATACGGTATAGTGACTGTTCTCTCTTGTTACGTCTCCATCTGAAAGAACGACACGCTTTATATTCTGTTCTTCGAATCGATAACTTGGCTTCATGCCTATAGGATGAAAGAAAAAATAAGCTTCTTCATTTTCAGAAAGTGTAACTCTTTTCATTAGCTGGGCTGTCGCATATTCCAGCTTACATCTGATAAAGATAGATGAAAAGGAAGAATACAGCTAACATCCTCACCTATCGACATTCCTCCTTGATTCGGTATTTGTAGATTCGTTTGTTCAATTTGAATCTGTAATGTGACATTTTGTTTTGAGGGTGATTGTATATGGTCCTGGTAGTTATTGATAAAGATAAATCCTTTGCCTTCATTTACTCGCAGTGCATAGCGTAAAGTATTCACATCATCTGGTCTCATATCATCTGTACTGTAGGGTAAAATAGTAGTGGTCTGACAAAAACTTTCTTCAAAATCTTTATAAAAATAATGCTGTCGCTTTAACCGTTTATACGATTCTCTGATTTGACCGAATTCTCCAATAGGTGCTTGATAGTCATAAGATATTTTTGGTGTAGCATTTTCATTTAAATATGGAGTGGTTTTCCCTTTTGGATTCGAGCTTCCATGAAAGACATAATATCCAACGAAATTACACCCACCAGCTACTTTAATATTAGCCATCGCTTCAACACTTCTATAAGGCAAGACGAAACGATAATTATAAAAGACCGTCATGCCGCCTCCCATCTCACAGCAGGCAAACGGAATCGCCTTTGGATCATAATCAGGATCAAAATTATATGTTTTGTGATTATAATCACGATAAATAAATTCAGGAGTAATGGGGTGTTCCTTTACATTCTCATCATAAAAAACCCAAGGCCAAAAAGCATACCCTCCCCATAAAGGTAGAACTTCTTCAGTTGGTGCTAAAGCTCCTCCCCAACCAGTGGCTGAGTATATCGGGGTTACTAATTCTGCTTTTATTGCTAACTCTTTTAATAATAGAATATGTGCTTCTCCATCTTCTCCAGCTGACACCCATTCATTACTTGTTCCCGATGTTAACTCCCAAGGAGCCCCGGCATGATAAAACTCATTCTCGAGTTGAATGCCAATGACCGGTCCGCCATCCTTATACATTAGTCCATCTGCTTGCTTCCCTATTTCATTGTATAAACGTTCAACATAATAGATATATTTTGCATCATTGCTTCTTACGCGGCATGGTTCTCCATAAAGCCAATCTGGAAGACCGCCATTTCTCACTTCTCCATGAGCGAATGGACCAATCCGTAAAATGCAATGTAATCCATGCTTTCCGCAAAGCTGAATGAATGTACGTAAAGACTTATCTTCCGTCCAATCATATTCTCCTTTGATCTCTTCATGATGATTCCATATAACATACGTTGGAACAATGGTTATCCCACACATTTTCATTTTTAAAAGCTCGTCTTCCCATTTTGTGTGATCATATCGACTAAAATGAAACTCTCCACAGATCCCAAAAATAGGATTGTTATCAACCATCATAAAATGATTAGAGAAATGAATCTTCTCATTGTTGGGGTTTCTTCCTTCTAATGCTGGTAAAGCAGGTGAAAATAGATTCTTCTTATCTGAAATACATATCATTTCCTTTTGACTTTTCTGCACCTTACCACCGTCCCGTTAATGAATTAGATCTTTCAGAAGAAATTTGAATATCTTCAACCCTCACTTCACTGATAGCGCTTTCATAACACATACTAGCTTACCTAACTTTACTAAGTCAAGATTATAATGAGGTTGGTGCCCTGCGGAGTATCGATTAAAAATAGATGGTTTACATTTTATCGCTTAAAAGCCTCCATTTTTGATCTCAATTCCCAACTAGTAATCATTAACAATAGTATGACGGTTTAGGATTAGGTGTTTGAGTAGATGGGATCATTATCACAGATAGAGGATTTATTGAATTCCCACCTCTAATCCCATGGATAAACGTCCTAATCCTAAGCAAATCAAAGGAACTATTCCACTATGTTAAGTCGTTTGGCATAGCAGTGCCTTTCTTTTCCCCCATACATTGTTCGTGTAAACTGACGAGTAAAGCCGGCTGTTTCTAGATTGTTAATGCTTGCATGGTTCTGAGGGTGAACCGTTGAATATAGATATTGGTACCCTTTCTCCTTTGCGCTCTTTTCTCTCATTTCGTGAAATAACCTTTGTAAGCCCAACCCACGAACTGATTCATGAACTATGGTAGAATCCAAAACCGCTACAAAAGGCAGCTCTTCCTCCGATACTCCAAATTCAGTACCTAAATTCCCTTCATTTCCACCTGGGAAAGCTAGTACTGAAAAAGCAACTAAGCTACCATTTTTAAAAGCACCATATACCTCACCATTTCCATCAAATATCTCTCTGAAATAGTCCTCATCATCCATTGCAAATAAGTCTTGGGAAGGCAATCGTGAAATAACATCATTCATTAACCTTATTACATTTACTAAATCTGAATGCTCTAACCGACGCATCTCTAGTTGACCACTCTGTTCTATATACAACATGTAAACTCCTATAAGTTTCTATGATTTCTCTAAATCAGTTCATCTAAACTAAAACTATATCTAACGCGTATCCAAGTAATGTGATAGATAAGCCTCTTTTCTAGCTATCCAAAATTTCATCATCACTTAGTATGTATACTTTTTATTGCTTTTTTTCTTTCTAGGTTTTTCTCTCCCCATAGTTCAAGTTGTTCGTATATAGGTATAAGTTCTAACCCTACCTCTGTTAATGAATACTCAACTTTTGGTGGAACTTCATTGTATTGAACTCTTTGAACAATTCCATATTCAATCAGTTCCTTTAGAGATTGATTGAGCATGGTTCCTGTAATACCAATTACCTGTCTTTTTAATTCGTTATATCGGATTATTTTGTTCCTGCATAATACAGTTAGGATAGATAAGTTCCATTTTCCTGATAAGATTTTTAGTGTGTAATAGGCTGGAGCTATTTCTTTATTCAAGTGATCATCAGTCATAATTTATTCCTTCCTTAGTCATTTTTTTCTTACTTAGACAGTTTAATATGCGTACTTGTTATAAATATATCTTTAATTATAATCAAATTAGGAAATCAAGTCATTATTGTTTTTCAAAAAAAGGAGTGGTTAGTTTGATAAATAAAGGAACTTTTACACTAATTTTAATTCCTCAAATTCAGAGGAGACATGTACATAATTGACGATTAACAAAAATGAGATGCGCGCTGCACAATACAACAACTACGGATCACCAGATGTTTTTTACGAAGGTTATATTGCAATACCACTTGTAAAACCAGGAGAGGTACTCATCCGTGTACATGGAACGAGTGTAAATTCAATGGATACTATGTTTCGAGCAGGCAAACTCAAGATCTTAACGGGACAAAAATTCCCCAAAGGGACTGGAGCTGACTTTGCTGGTGAGGTTGCTGAATTGGGTGTGATGTAACAAGCTTTCAATTAGGCGACAAAGTGTGGGGTATTCTCCCGATGAATTTAAGAAGTAGCATTGGAGGTGCCGCTGAATATGTAACGACAACGCCAGAGCAATTATCATTAAGTCCTACAACAATTAATCTTTTACATGCTGCGGCTTTGCCTGGAGTTGGTGCTACCGCTATTATTGCATTACGAAGGAAAACAGAACTTAAAAAAGGTGAAAGATTGCTTGTTCGTGGTGCAAGCGGTGGAGTTGGTAGTATAGCTGTACAAATCGGCAGCATGTTAGGTGCACATGTAACTGCACTTGCAAGCGCAAAACACCTTACCTTTTTGCAGGAGATCGGTGCAGATGTCGTGTTTGATTACTCGAAAACATCCCCTTCTGAGCTTGGAGAATTTGATGTGATTATGGATACCGTCGGGACAGATCTTATGTATTACAGATGCTTGCTTACTACGAAGGGAAGGATGGTCACAATTGGTTTTCCTAGCTTTGCTTCATTTTCCTATATAGTAGCGTCAGCCGTTTTCGGTTCACGTAGAGTTCGAGCGTTTAGTGCGAATCCCAAAACCGACCTTCTAAAGGAATTAGCAGGTTATGTAGATTCAGGTGATGTTAAACCAATTATTGACAGCATCTACCCTCTCTACGATATTGCTTGGGCACATCGCTCTTTGGAAGCTTGGAGGTGGGCGTGGGAAGCGAATCATACAAATTTAAAATGTACTCTTACTTACTCAATAAACTCCATGAGATTTTATTACTACACGAATCTTTTATTTATTACACAAAAATAATAAGTACCAATTTCAAGAAGGTGAATGTATATCAACAATATCTCGAGCTTCATTTTATAGAAAACTATTAAGGATAGCGCCAAGAAAATGCGGAAATACATGGATAAGGAAATTCCAAAATTAGAAAACTCAACTTCTCTATAAATCAAAATAGAGAAATTGAGCTTTTTAGTTCCTTCATTTATTTATTGAATTCATTAACTGGAAGAAGTATTCAGGTTTATGAGTTTTATTTAGGTTATACCATGAATGTAATACATCTGGTGTAAATACATCTATTGTTTTCAGTACCTCCATTGCAAATTCCAGGGGAGCTATTCCTGATGCAGTAACTAAATTTGCATCAGATACCGCAGATCCCAACTCATAGAACTTTTCACCTTTATAATTAGGACATATCATTTTAGTATATTCCAAGTTATTACTTGTATGCTTTCTAGCATCTAAGTATCCCATATTCGCGAGGCCCTCAGTTGCACCACAAATTGCAGCAACAATAGTGCCAAGCTTTAGAGCTTGGCCAATTCTTTCCAAGATAGGTTGATGAATTTCTTCACTCCAGGTAGTCCCTCCTGGTAAAATTAAAAGATCTTTACTCTCAAGAATACATTCTTCAAGGGAAATCTCTGGTTTTATGCTCAGTCCTCCCATAGTAGTAATCATTTCTTTATTAGCTCCTACTGTCATTACTTTTAGAGGCGCTACATCTTTTTTGAAATATCTCCCTGAGTTTAGTTCAGCAATTAAATATCCATATTCCCAGTCCGACATTGTATTAAATACATATAGAAAAACTTTTTTTGTTTGCATCTAATCACACTCCAATCACAATTGATATAGCCATTATAATAAAACTTCCCTGACAGCTAACGTCAGGGAAGTTATCATTCTTGATGAAATTTTATTAATTCCGACAGAACTTCAATCATTCTTTTCTTAAGACTTATTGGCTCAATAACTTTAATAGATTTATTGTACGGTAAAAGTAGATAAGGTACATATGTATGTATGATATCTTTTTCAAGAAGAAAAACGGCTTGATTTGAAGTCCGTTCTTGTAAATAATGCCCTAAAAACCAATGTTGGCAAAGATCAGCCAATACATTTTTATCCCCATTGACTACCAAAGAAATTATACCATCCTTATCTTCTATAGTTGGAAGAAGACTTTTTATAAAATAGTCGTGTGCTGAAAAATTTTCTGGCCGGTTAAACTTATTATCGGTTAGCATTAGACTTTCAATTCGATCTACTCTAAAACTACGGATATTATTCCTAAGATGACAAAATCCAATCACATACCACTTATTATTCCAATAGATAATTCTGTACAGATTGACCAATCTATCATTTAATTTCTTTTCACCACTTTTATTGTAAAGAATTTTTACTGAAAGCCCGTCAGCTACAGCCTGCTCCAACTCCTTCAAAAAAGGTACCATAGAGAGAGAACTTACTCGACTTATTACTTCAAGACTAGTTAAATGTTGGTTTATCTTTGTTTCCTGCTCTTTATTAGAGTGGTTACTTAGTTTTGAAATGGCCCTATTTAATGCTTCACCTCCATAATATCCGGCTTCTTCTGCAAAAACAGCAGCGTGAAATAGTGAAGTTTGCTCTTCAAAATCAAAAAAAGAGGAGCCTCAATAAAATTGTTCAATAAAGTGTATCCACCGTTATGTCCTGGTTCTGAAATTATAGGTACGCCACTTGTTGAAATTGTATCAATATAACGATACACAGTCCTTATATTCATCTCTAACTTTTCTGAAATTTGTTTTGCAGTAATTTTTTCACCTGAACGAAGCATCCATAGAATCGCTAACATATTGTCAATTTTAGGCATATCATTCGACCTCTATATTAAATTTATTTTCTATTATATAATCCAAATTAAGTCTTACTTCTTTAATAGACCTTTAAACTTTCCTTCCTAGATGTTTTTCATACCAACCTGTAGACTTTTTAATGTCTGTAACAGGTATAAATATACTTCCAATCTTTTAACATACTATCTCTACTTCAAATGAAATTCCTATGTACTAAAAAGTGTGTTATAAAATAGTTTTAATGGATTTAGAAGCTTCTGTTCTTTTCTCATCTAGATATTTAATCGCATGCATCGAATGATCCTGAATGATGCCTGTATCTACAAAACCAAATGAAGTATATAATTTTTTAGCTATAGCATTGCTCGTTCGATAAAAGAGTCCTACATTTTCTGCTTCCCCATATGGCATAGTTCCAATATCCGCCAACATTTTTTCAAAGGCAAGCTTGCCATATCCTTTCCCCTGATACCTCTCCCCAACCATAAAATGCCAAATGAAATAGATCTTTTCACCGTAAAAAACTTCATTTTGAAATGATTCATGATCCGTCGTATCATAAATATACATCAAAAAGCCAATCGCAACTCCATCGGCATAAATGGCAAACGGAGTCGTTGGTATCCCCTCTGCGTTCAACACATAGGCGTCGGCAATACTTCTGAGGTTATTAGTATCTATAAAGTCTTTCTGGTTTTCCCCAACTTCAAGTGCTATTACTTCATCTATGTTATCTCCGGTTATTTTCCGCAATTCAATCATTTTTTTCCCTCTCCTAACACAATATTATTAATAAGTAGATTAAAATAAACAATATTTGGTTATTAGAATTTATTATAACATTCAAATAAATTCCATAGGGTTTATTTTACAAATTTCATGAGCAAAAGAAAAATCACCAAAGCTCCTATAGCCTTGGTACTACTAATATGCGGCCAGGAGGAGTCGAACCTCCACGAGTTTAACCTCACTAAGCCCTCAACCTAGTTACTTGGATGTTAACGTCTACTCCGTGTGGAACAAAAAAAGTTTAGTTCAACATACGTCCAGAGAGTCTTGGCCCCACCCATTAACGTCAATTAAGCAGTCATATAAAATAGCCGACTCAAAAATGAGTCGGCTTCTTCATATTCTCATTAAACCATTACCTTACACATATCCTTCGTAAATTCCACCGGATCTTCTAGAGGAAGACCTTCAATTAATAGTGCTTGGCTATATAACAGGTTTGTGTATAGCTTTAGCTTATCTTGGTCCGTTTCATGAGCGGCTTTGATTGCTTTAAAGACATCATGGTTTGGATTAATTTCTAGGACCTTTTCGGCTTTTACATGCTGACTATCTGGCATTGCCTGCAAAACTTTCTCCATCTCAATTGTTACTTCCCCATCAGCTGCTAGAAAAACAGGGTGTGTCTTCAGACGCTTAGATAAACGAACATCTTTTACTTTTCCAGAGAGTACAGACTTCATTTCATCAAAAAGAGCTTTATTTGCATCCTTCTCTTCTTTTGTCTCTTCTGTCTCGTCCTCATCAATTTTCAGATCCGCACTAGAAACTGATTGGAATTCTTTTTCTTGATAGCTTTGAAGCATTTTAATAGCAAACTCATCCACGTCCTCCGTGAAATAAAGGATTTCATAGCCTTTATCAGCAACTAATTCAGTTTGTGGCAATTTCTCGATTCGTTCTACGGATTCACCCGTTGCATAATAAATATAGCTTTGATCTTCCTTCATACGCGATACATATTCAGAAAGTGAGACTAATCCTTTTTCAGTAGATGAATGGAACAATAATAAATCCTCAAGTACTTTTTTGTTTGCACCATAGTCGTTATATACGCCAAACTTCAGCTGACGACCAAACGATTTGTAGAATGTCTCATACGCTTCACGTTGATTTTTCAACAAGGTTTGTAGCTGAGATTTGATTTTAGACTGAATGTTTTTTGCGATTAACTTCAATTGACGGTCATGCTGAAGCATCTCTCTTGAAATGTTAAGTGAAAGGTCTTCAGAATCAACCATACCTTTGACAAAACTAAAGAAGTCAGGTAAAAGATCCGCGCATTTCTCCATAATAAGTACGCCATTGGCATATAGCTCTAGACCTTTTTCATAATCTTTTGAGTAAAAATCAAATGGTGTATTTTCTGGAATGAACAGGATCGAGTTATAACGAACAGCCCCATCCACGCTTAAATGGATATGCTCAAGTGGTTTATCAAAGCCGTAACGCTTATCTTGATAGAACTGTTCATAATCTTCTTTTGTCAGTTCGCTTTTGTTTTTGCGCCAGATTGGCACCATACTATTAACCGTTTGAACTTCCTGGACTTCTTCTGTTTCACCCTCTTCGCCACCTTCTTTTGGCTTATATGTGGTGACATCCATCTTAATTGGGTAACGGATAAAATCAGAGTACTTCTTAACAATTGCTTTCAGGCGATACTCTTCAAGAAACTCATCAAAGGATTCATCTTCTGTATTCTCTTTAATATGTAATGTGATTTCCGTTCCTGGTGTGTCCTTAACAGTCTCTTCAATTGTGTAGCCATCACTTCCATCTGACTTCCATTTGTAAGCCGTATCAGCGTCCACTGATTTACTGATAACCGTCACTGTATCAGCTACCATAAAAGCAGAATAAAATCCTACTCCAAACTGACCAATAATATCGTGCCCATCTTTAATTTCATTGGTTTTCTTAAAAGCTAACGAACCACTCTTAGCAATTGTTCCTAGATTATTCTCTAGCTCTTCTTTTGTCATGCCAATACCAGTATCCGTTAAGCTTAATGTACGAGCTTCTTTATCTGCAGTAATTTGAATGGCATAGCGGTCTTGTTCAAAACTAATTGATTCATCGGTTAGTGCACGGTAATACATTTTATCAATCGCATCACTTGAGTTAGAGATAAGCTCTCTTAAAAATATCTCTTTTTGAGTATAAATGGAATTAATCATCATTTCCAGAAGACGTTTGGATTCAGCTTGAAATTGCTTTTTTTCCATATGTGAACACCATCCCTTAATTAAACATTTTGATATTAGCACTCTCATATGCAGAGTGCTAATCTACTTATATTTTACACACTTGTGCAGTCACGTCAACACATTCGATAGCAAATGTATGATTTGTTTCTTCAGAGAACACACTATCCATAATTAGGGATGCAAGGGTGAGTGAGATGACAGAATCAATCCAGTTTACAACGAATACAGAATACAACAAACAGCTATTTACAACGTTTTTTGCTAATCAGTCTGATTTTAGTCATCGTGATGTACACATAACGGAATTAAATATGAATTGTACGCTTTTTTTTCTAAAGTCACGTACCGACTTCAACATACTTATGCAATTCATGCAGAAGCTTGAACGTCTTACTCCTTCTTTGTTTAAGGACAAATCAGAAAAAGAAGTGGCTTTAAAGACAATTGAAACCTTGTCGTATCAGTCTTCTTTTCTACTAGCCGATACTGTTTCTTTTATCTATGAAGGAAAATCTATTCTTCTTTTAGAGGATCACTCTGAATTATTTATTTTAGATACAGCAGCAAACATTAAACGAGGTATTGAAGATTCATCTAGTGAGAAAGTTATAAGAGGTCCTAAATTAGCTTTTATTGAAAGCATTAATGACAATATCGGTATCATAAGGCAACTCACAAGAGATCAAAACATCATAGCAAAAGAGCATCATATCAATGTACAAAACAACGAGAAATTGATCCAATATCTATACAATCAAAAGCAGGTAAATCAAGAGCTTATTAAGGAAATTGATAAACGACTATCGTCTATTAATACAAGCAATCTAGAAGATTCCGGAATGCTAGAAGAATTAATTGAAGATAATCCAATGTCTCCCTTCCCTCAAATTCAAAACACAGAGCGACCTGATCGAGTAATCGCTGCAATTAATGAAGGTCGGGTGGCTATGTTCATTGACGGGTCACCTTTTGCCCTTATCATGCCAACCACATTTGATATGTTACTTCAATCACCAGATGACTATTACGAAAGATGGCTTGCGGGTAGTTTTTTGCGTGTTTTACGATATTTGTCGATTATGATTACATTATTTCTTTCAGCCTTTTATATCTCCTTGGTTTCTTTTAGCCAAGGTCTTTTACCAACTGAGCTTGCGATCACGATAGCAAGTACACGTCAAAATGTACCTTTTCCTCCTTTTATAGAAGCAATTATTATGGAGATTACGATTGAATTACTTAGAGAAGCAGGCATTCGCTTACCAACACCACTTGGACAAACGATTGGACTAGTTGGAGGGGTTATCATTGGACAAGCAGCTGTTGAAGCTAATTTAGTTAGTTCATTAATGGTTATTATCATTGCCTTAACAACCATTACTTCATTTACCGTTCCTCAATATAGCTTTGGGCTATCCTTTCGAATGCTTCGATTTGGGGCAATGATATCTGCTGCGATATTTGGTTTATTTGGTACAGTCTGTTTCTTTATCTGGTTAAGCATTCATTTAGCCAACTTAAAAAGTTTTGGAACCAGTTATTTCTCACTTCAATTTTCATTCTCAAGAAAGAAATTCCTTGATCTATTTATTCGTTTACCAAAAAGAGTTAAGTCCGCTCAATAAGGAGGAACAACAGGTGAAACAAGAATTTGACTCTATTTCAACGTATCAGCTAACAATCTTGATCATTAATTGCATGCTTGGTGTTGGATTTCTTGTTTTACCGAGGCGTATTACGGTAACGCTTGACTCGCCTGATGGATGGATCTCTCTGTTAATATCAGGATTGATCATTCTGTTTGCTGTGCTCCTCCTCTTTTATTTTTTCTCAAAACATAAAGTCAAGGACATTGTTGAATATACCGAATTAGCTTTTGGAAAGTGGATGTCTAAGTTTATCTGCATTTTATTAGTTCTTTATTTTATCTCACTAACAGGTTATGAAGCCGTTGCGATGAGTGAGATGGTTCGATTTTTCCTTCTTGAGACGACACCGCAAATGCTTGTAGTCAGCATTATATTAGTGTTGGCCGCTTATCTCGGAAGTAGTCCAATTAATACCCTTGTAAGAGTGTGCATGTTTTTTCTTCCCTTTTGTTTAGTAGTGGTGTTCTTTATATTTTTATCTGGATTAAAAGAAGTAAATATTAATAATCTGCGGCCTGTTCTTGAGTCTGGATTCAATCCTTTTGTTAAAGGTTTTTTTAGTACAAGTCTTTCCTACTTAGGACTGGAATCTTTATTAATCTTCACTGCTTTTACTTCTGCGAAAACGAAAAAAGTGAAAGCAGCTGTCATAGGGATTGGAAGCACCTCTGTACTTTATGCTCTAACGTATATCATCGTTGTTGGAGCATTAAGTTACCAAGAAGTTAAAACGTTAACCTGGCCAACCATTTCATTTATTCAAACGTTCAGTATTCATGGCATTTTTTTAGAGCGTCTCGATTCATTTTTATTATCTACATGGATTTTGCAATTCTTTACAATCTGTGCGATCAATACATTTAATATTTGCTACATATTGGAGAAAACTTTCTCCCTTAAACCTCTCACAAGCTGTTTTATAATCGTACCTCTCGCATTTCTTGTTGCTTATATACCCAGCGATTCTACAGAGATTTTCCTGTTGGCTAATTTTGTCGATCGAGGTGGATTGATTTGTTTAATCGTTTTGCCATTAATTTGTTTTATCACAGTTAGTATAAAAAAGAAGGTGATTTCATGAAAAAAACAATTAAATTGATGATCTTATTCAGTACACTTATCCTTTCTGCTTGCTGGGACAGTAGAAGTATTGAGGATATTTCGCTGGTTATTGGAGTTGGAGTAGATGTAAGCGAAAGTGGTGAGTATATTTCACTTGGTCATCAAATTATTGTGCCTCCTAGTAATAGCGGAGATAGTTCACAGAGTGCGCCTTTTAAAAACATTTATACAACAGGGAAAACAGTCCATGGAGCGATTCGAAATGTAGCGCTTCGCGACAATTCAGTCATTAGTGATCATCAGCGAATATTAGTTATCCGCAAAGAGGTATTACGAAAATGGACATTGGATGAAGTCATTAACCAAATGCAAAGATGACAGAACACGTCGTAGTTTATATGTATTTATTACTGATGAACCAATTAAACAAATCCTAGGTCTGTCTGATTCCGATGAAATCCCTTCTAATCAGTTATACGATTTACTTGATAATCGATGGCGGTCCACCAAAATCCTTCCTGAGGTTTCATTAGGTAAGCTCTCGTCAAATTTACAAAAAAACGTTAGCTTTGTCCTTCAAGACGTACAAATTATTGGTGGACGATTAGCTTTATCAGGCGGTGGCGTTATTAAAAATGGAAAGATCCTTGATGCAGAGCTATCAATTGATGATATAGGCACATTAAATTACTTAACAGGTGAGATTCAAGGTGGTGTCCTTTCAACTCAATTAGATTCTATGCCTCTTGCATTTGAAATCCTTGAAGATATGTCGATTAAAGTTAAAACAAATGTAGTTAATAATCATGTTTCAATTGATATAGATGCTGAAACATCAGGACGTATTTCTGAGGATTGGAACGAACAGGAAGATTCGTTTACGGATAAGTACAATGACCAAAGGCTAAAAGCAATTGAAGCTGAAATTCAAAAACGTGTGAATCACCTTATAAAAAAACTCCAAACCGATGTACAAGCAGATGCAGCTGGATTTGCAGAATATATGCGTGTTCAACAGCCAGACTTTTGGGATCAGTACGGCGGTCAGTGGGATCAGTATTTTACTGAAGCAGACATTACCTATTCCATTACTGTAATTGTTGAAGACTTTGGCACCAAGGGTTCCACCAAAAAAATGCAATAAATGTATGGTATGATAAAGGTTACATTGCACGAGGAGTTGAAACACAATGGACCAAACTGAACGCGAAGCCTTTATCATCCAAAAGTATAAACAGGAAGAAGAACTAATGATTCTTTTGTTTGCACAATGGTGTATAAATCATGATCTCGAACCTGAAGGCATCTATCAAAAAGCATTTCCTAGCCAATCTAAAAATGCTCAGCTTACACACGCAGTAGAACAAACAATCCCAAAATCAGAAGCAGATGAGATCCCACTCGTCTCCCTTTTAGAAGTGTTATCTTGGTTTGAACAGGATGAATTAGCTTTTATTGTGTCAGAAGAAGCCAGTCGTTTAGATAAAAGTTAATCAAGGATGACGTCAGCAAGTAATTTGTAGGACTTGAGACGATCTTCAAATGAATGAACATTTGTCAGTACCATACATTCGTCTGAGCCATATTCCTTTGATAGCTTTAACAGCTGTTCTTTCACATTTTCGGGTTCTCCAAAGACTTGCCGCTGCTGAAGTTCCTTTCTTTTTTCTGCTTCATCTGGTGTGAGTGAATAGTGATTTGCAAAGTCTTGATTCGGAATCCCATCAAGACCTTCTGCTTTCGCCCGCTCAATCGACCAGATATGAGCACTTCCCGCAATCTCTTCTGCCAATTGATTCGTTTCTGCACAAACAACTGAAACGGCTAGAATTAATGTCGGCTCTTGGTTATACTTCGTTGGTTTAAAGTGTTTTTTATACGCTTCAGCTGCTTTTTTGCTCGATTCGTCGTTCATAAAATGACCGACGGCATAAGGTAGTCCATGTTTTGCCGCAAGTTTTGCACTTTTTATACTTGTACCAAGAATCCAAGGTACAGGAGGATCATTAGGTACGGGGGCTGCTTTTAGTGAACGATAGGAATGACCTTCTGGAAAATCATTTCGGATAAAGTGTAAAAGTTCTTCAACTTTTTCAGGCATGCTATAAATGGCCTGAAGCATGTTTGTATTAAGTGCTAAAGACGCCTCTGCTGATCCACCTGGAGATCGACCTAAACCAAGATCTATTCGTCCAGGATACATTGTTGCAAGTAAATGATATCGCTCCGCTACTAAGTACGGTTGGTAATTAGGTAAAAGTACCGCGCCAGCACCAATCCGAATCGTTGTTGTTTGTGACCCAATTATCCCCAACAATACATCCGGAGCAGGACAGGCTAACCCTGGAAGATCATGGTGCTCAGCGATCCAATAACGTGAATAGCCCAACTCGTCAGCATATATCGCAAGTTGCTCGGTCTCATTGATCGCATCGGCGACAGAACGGCCACGAGAGACAACCACCTGATCTAAGATACTTAATTTCATTTGAATATTCCTTTCACTAAAAAAGCCATGACTACTCAGCCATGGCTTTTATTTTTTAATTGACGTTTATGATAACAACTCTGCTACGATCTCATGTGAACGAACACGTGCATCATGATCAAACGCATCAGATGAAATGATCACTTCATCTGCTTTTGTTTCATCAATAAAGTCAGCCAACTTTTGTTTAATTGTGTCTTGAGATCCTGTCATATAAGAGCTTGCACCTCGATTACGTTCTAGAGCTGCAATCTCACCTGGCGCATAATGATCAGATAGGTTCTTAACAGGTGGCTTAAATTGACCTGGTTTGCCTCGCATTAAATCAAGCATTTGTTGCTTACGTGATGTTGACAAATATTCTGCTTCCTCATCTGTATCTGCAGCTACTAAACTAACGCCAAGCATAATATGTGGTTTCGATAGCGTTTCAGACGGCTCAAAGCGACTGCGATACAAATCAATCGCTTGATGCATATAATCAGGAGCAAAATGCGATGCAAACGAGAATGGAAGACCCCTTTGAGCCGCAAGTCTAGCACTAAAGCCACTTGAACCTAGCAACCAAATCGGTACATCCTGCCCTACACCAGGATACGCTTTGACCCCAGTAGCCGCATCCTCACTCATGTAAGCCTCAAGCTCTTCAACTAAATCAGGGAAGTCATCGCCATTACTAAACAACGTCCGACGCAGTGCACGAGCAGTCAGTTGATCACTACCTGGTGCACGACCAAGGCCTAGATCAATTCGACCTGGATGAAGCGCATCAAGTGTGCCAAACTGTTCTGCAATCATAAGTGGTGCATGGTTTGGAAGCATAATCCCACCTGATCCAACACGAATATGTTTTGTCCCTTGAGCAATATGATTAATAATAATTGACGTGGCCGATGATCCGATACCTGGCATATTATGGTGCTCAGCTAACCAATAGCGATTAAATCCCCACTCGTCTGCTTTTTGAGCAAGATCTAAGCTTCGTTTAAAGGTCTCTGACGCATTTGACCCTTGTGTGATAGGAGCCAAATCCAGAACAGATAGCGGTGTATCCTTAAAACGTTTTGTTTGTTTATGTGTTAATTCCATATTTGTCATCTACCTTTCTCATTCCAATACATGCACCTATTGTAAAGAGTAAGGAAGCACGGTGTCTATTTTTCTGCCTGAGGACTGAAACCATTCCTGCTAGACAAATATTGATGAATATCCTTATCTGTATAAGATAACTCAGCAATACCCTTTGCAATCGTTTGAGCATATGGCTCTGCTGGTGCTGTAAAAGAATCTGTTCCCATGTCTAAAGGATTTGTAAATGTCAGCTTAGGATACCCATTTTCCATACCAAGATATACAACCCGACCATACCAACCATCATCTAATGTAACGTAGCCATTCTCCATCAAGTCTTCAAATTGCAAACCCGACGCATCCGCTTGATTTTCCTGCTCTACCACATCAACAAACTGCTCAAACGTAATCAAATATTGACGTGCAATCGTTTGCTCACGCGCGTCCTCTTTGTGACCAATAAAAGCCACGCCGCCTTTCCCCCACTTACTCTCATCCTTTGCAAAATACAAAGGGTATGGCAGAACACAGCCACGATTATCACGAGGAAGTGTCGCATCACGACAGCCTCTCTCCGCTTCACTTGATCCCGTTGGCACTCCACCTCTTATATAACAATGGAAACGATCCTCCATAAGATTTGATCCGTAACTAACATACCAGACTAAATTCATTTTACCGCCTCTTTCTTTTTGATACACATTCATGATCTACGTTGATTAGTATACTATTGGTTGTTGAGAGGTGTAAAACGTACCATCTTGAAGAGCCAGATCATACACGATAATATTGTAGGTAAAATGGTTAGGAGGTTAAATATTATGAAAGAAGCGCGTTACTTATTGTATATCATTTTATTAGGAATTTTGACGGCATTTGTTGTGACTTTTGTTTTTTAGGAGGAAGTAAATGACGAAGAAACAACTGATGAAATTAGCGAGGGTGACTTTGTTAAAGATATAAATGATGTTGTGGCTGATAACGTAATTTTAAAGCTACCTTAGTAAGTATCGAAAAGGTGTATGATAAAACACTACATGGAAATATGAACCACAATAACATCTAATATCAGTTTTGTTAAACCAAAAGTCTAAATTCAATGTAGTCATACTTGATTTAAGGATTTTCGCTTGGAAGGCCTTTTTCTGAGTTTCTATACAAGATTTTAGAAAAACGTTAGATTTTATTTATTTGATTAAGTATTTAGCTATAATAAAAAGTAGACTTCATAAAAAAATAAATAAAAGGCGGCATTTTGTGAATAAAAAAACCTATAGAATAATCTCTTTATGTTGTGTTTTATTGTCAATAATAGTTTGGATACCTAATATCATTTTAAATATCGCAAGTTCTCTCTGGCTTCTTACTTTTGTGTTCGGAACAGTAGGCTTAGTTTTTGGTATGTTAGGCAGAAGTATTTGGTTATCCTTTGTAAATTCATTAATGACAATTAGCTTTTTTATTTTAATGTACATAGGGTATACTTGGATTTCTCTTGATTGGTAAAGTAACAAATTAGCCTTGAGCGCTCAGCCTGTTTTTTATAGTTAACTTCAAAGAGTTTCATTTCCTATAATTTTTTGTAGGTTCATTTTTACTCTCAGGTCCATCTCAAGTAATATATCTTTTGTATTCAAATCACTATTAAATATTACAGTAACGCGATATGGACTATTTCCACCCGTATTTGCAGCATACTTTACATATATATCAGCAATATCATCTTTTAGATAAATTTTAAACTAGTTATGCCCTAGGAGAGACTCGAACTCCCGACCTATGGTTTAGGAAACCAGTGCACTATCCGCTGTGCTACTAGGGCTGAATTTTATTGCAAGTTCTATCTTATTGAAAGATTGTGGATTTAGCAAGATTTGTGTCTTTTTTGATGTTAGCAAGATAAAGCATCCATTTACTAAGACGGTTAAGGAGTTGGCAAGAGCATGGAGCACTTACAAAGAGAGATGAACTAGTTAATAAGATAGGTCAGCTTATAATCAAGAAGTAGACCTCTTCACCAAGAACTACCTGAACTTAATCAAGAAGTAGACCTCTTCACCAAGAACTACCTGAACTTAATCAAGAAGTAGACCTCTTCATCAAGAACTTCCTCAACTTAACCAAGAAGTAGACCTCTTCACCAAGAACTATCTATACTTAATCAAGAAAGAGTTCCCTTCATCAAGAGCATTCGACACATAGCAAGAGGAATGACCATTTACCAAGCCCCTCCTCCCCACTCCCAGTGTTAAACCTCAAGATCTAGCTTCACCGGACAATGATCACTGCCGTAGATATGTGAGTCAATACCTGCATCCTTTATCTTATCTTCCAATTGCTTAGAGACAATAAAGTAGTCAATACGCCAACCGATATTTCGCTCACGAACCTTGGACATATACGACCACCATGTAAAGGCATCATCACGCTCAGGATAAAAAAGTCGGAAGGAATCTAAGTAACCAGCTTCTAATAAACGGTTAAACTTGCCTCTTTCTTGATCTGTAAATCCAGCGTTACCGATATTAGCACGGTCATTTTTTACATCGTTAGGCTGGTGTGCAACGTTTAGGTCGCCGCATAAGATAACGGGTTTGTTCTCTTCAAGCTGACTGATATAACGGCGAGCTGCCTCTTCCCAGAGCATACGATAGCCTAGGCGCGTGAGATCTCGTTTTGCATTCGGTGTGTACATGGTTATAAGATAAAACTCTTCATATTCTAATGTAATGACACGACCTTCAAGATCTTCTATTTCTTCACCTAGTCCGTAGGTAACTGACAGAGGTTCTTTTTTGGTGAATATCGCTGTGCCGGAGTATCCTTTTTTCTCGGCATAGTTCCAGTATTGCTTGGTAGCCTTTAAGATCTAGCTCGATTTGTCCTGCTTGTAACTTTGTTTCTTGTAAGCAGAAAAAGTCTGCATTCTCCTCATGAAAATAATCTAAAAAGCCTTTTTTGACACAGGCACGGATGCCGTTTACGTTCCAAGATATAAATTTCATACATTCCCCCATAAAGCGTTAAGCTAATTGTTTGACGTTCGACAACTACTCCATCATAATGGACAAAACCTAACCGGTCTACCTTTAGTCTCATCAAAAAAGATCAAGCAAAAATCTTGAAAGGTCAGAAATGGTCAGGTATAATACAACTATAATCAAAAAACACACAAGCAGTTCATTTGACGATGAGTTGCTAACGTTTTAAGATTAAGGTCAGACTTAGTCAAAACCTTTGATCTTTATTTTTTCTCGCAAAGGTCAAAGTTAATCAAAGTCTAATTTCACTCTTACTTAGGAGGAATGTAAACATGAAATGTCAACATTGTCAGCAACGTGATGCTTCAGTCGATGTTAAATTAATGATCAATAACCAAGCAAGGAATATACAGCTCTGCGCGGAATGTTTTCAAATGATGCAACAACCTCTAAATAATCAAGGTGGATCATTTGATGATCTGTTTAAACAATACTTTGCCAATCAAGGCTCAAACTCATCTCAAGGTGTTCGTCAAAAGGTAAAAGAGGATAAAGGTGCTGGTAATGGTTTCCTTGATCAATATGGTCGCAATCTAACTGCTAGCGCAAAAAATGGTCAGATTGATCCTGTTATTGGTCGTGAAGAGGAAGTTGAACGTGTTATTCAAGTGCTTAGTCGTCGCACCAAAAATAATCCGGTTTTAATCGGTGAAGCTGGTGTTGGTAAAACTGCGATTGCAGAAGGTCTAGCTCGCCGTATTGCCGAAGGATCTGTTCCTTTTAAAATGAAAGATAAGCAAATTTATAGCTTAGATCTTACATCTCTTGTTGCAGGAACTAGCTACCGAGGTCAGTTTGAAGAAAATATTCAAAAGTTGATTCAAGAGGTTGAAGAAAGACAAGATGTCATCCTCTTTATGGATGAGATTCATATGATGGTTGGTGCAGGTGCTTCCAATGATGGTAGTATGGACGCTTCAAACATTCTAAAACCGGCTCTAGCTCGTGGGAAATTCCAATTGATTGGAGCAACAACATTAAAAGAGTTCCGTCAAATTGAAAAAGATGCCGCTTTAGAACGTCGTTTTCAGCCGGTAAATGTTAAGGAGCCAACACTTGAGCAAACATATGAAATTCTTCAAGGCTTGCGTCCTATCTATGAATCGTATCACCATGTAGCTTATTCAGATGAAGTTTTACGTGCAAGTGTAGCGTTATCTGATCGCTATATTCAGGATCGCTTCCTACCAGATAAGGCGATTGACTTGTTAGACGAAGTTGGTTCAAGACTCTCTCTATCGGATGAAAATCAGGATAAAGAGCAAATTGAGGAACGCTTAACGAAAATCCGTGCTGAGAAACAACAGGCTTCAGAGGTAGAGGATTATGAAAAAGCAGCGTTGCTTCGTCAGGAAGAGCTTGTTTTACTTGAGCAAAAAGAAAAAACTACTGGTGCTGCCGTAGAAGTGACTGTTGATTTAATTCAAGATGTCATAGAAAAACGTACAGGTATTCCAGTTAAGAAATTGCAAAAAGCGGAACAGCAAAAAATGAAAGATCTTGCTTCCCGTCTTCAAGGTCAGGTGATTGGTCAGGAAGAAGCTGTTGAGAAAGTAGCTAAGGCTGTAAAACGTAGTCGAGCTGGTTTGAAAGCAGCCAACCGCCCAATTAGCTTCATGTTTATTGGCCCAACTGGGGTTGGTAAAACAGAGTTAAGTAAAACACTTGCAGCTGAGGTCTTTGGTAGCCGAGATGCTATGATTCGTCTTGATATGAGTGAGTTTATGGAGAAACACTCTGTCTCTAAACTAATTGGTTCTCCTCCAGGCTATGTTGGTCATGATGAAGGTGGACAGTTAACAGAACAGGTTCGTCGTAAGCCATACAGCATTATTTTGCTTGATGAGATTGAAAAAGCCCATCCTGATGTGCAGCATAGCTTCCTGCAAATTTTAGAGGATGGTCGCCTAACAGACAGCCAAGGTCGAGTGGTTTCCTTCCAAGACACTATCATAATCATGACTTCTAACGCAGGTGCTGGTGTTCAAAAAGCTTCGGTTGGATTTAACAACAGCCAAAGCAAAACGCTTGGTATGCTTGAAGCACTGAATGATTATTTCAAACCTGAGTTTTTAAACCGGTTTGATAGCATCATTGAATTTAACCAGCTTGCGCAAGATCATTTAGTTGCGATTGTTGATGTAATGCTTAACGAGCTTCAAGAACGTCTTGATGCACAAAGCATTAGCATGTCTGTAACGGATGAAGCCAAGAGAAAATTATCAGAGCTTGGCTATCACCCTGCATTTGGGGCACGTCCACTTCGTCGTGTCATTCAAGAAACGATTGAAGATGAGATCACTGAGTTAATCATTGATGAAGAAACACTAGGAGCTGTTCACGTTACAGTTGAAGATGAAAAATTAGTTGTGCAAAAAGTGTAAGATGATAACATGCTTAAAAAGAAGTGAGCCTTTATTGGTTCACTTCTTTTTTGCATTTCTCCCTATAACAAAGACTGCGCCCCGTCTACGTACATTTCTACACCTGATACATGGCTCGCCTTATCAGAGCATAAAAAGCCAACAACTTCAGCTACTTGCTCTGGCTTGCCATGCCCACCAAGTGGTATATTCCCTTGTGGGTATTCAATAGGAATACGAATTTCCTCTACATTATCGCGAATATGCGTGTTTTCTCCGATATTTGTTTCAATGGCTCCAGGACAGATTGCGTTCACACGGATTCTAAATCGGCCAAGTTCAACGGCAGCCATCTTCATAAATGCCACTTGTCCCGCTTTCGATACACTGTACGCACTCATTCCAAGCGCCAAGCGAACGTACGATTGCCATTAACTGAGCTCGTAATGACAATGCTACCTCCTGCTTTTTTCATGTATGGGATTGCATGCTTTGTGGTAATAAAGGTACTTCTTAAATTTGTATGTTGGGTTTGATCCCAATCAGCTACATCCATATGTTCAATGGCTGAAAATACGCCATTTACACCTGCATTTGCAACAACCGCTTTGATTGGCCCTTCCCACTTCTTAGATACTAATTCAAATGCTTGTTGGATATCCTCTTCACTTTGCACATCTACTTGCACAAATAACGCTTCCTGCCCCATTAAACGAATTTCTTCTACTGTTTGTTTGCCTTTATCTTCATCCCTATCAAAAACAGCAACATGGTAGCCTTGTTTGGCTAGTTGCAGAGCTGATTGCTTTCCAATACCAGAGGCGCTTCCTGTTACTATAGCTATTGAGATACCGTGGTTTGTCATCTTTCATTGCCCCCTAATCGAATTAGTTACTATCCTTAGTATCGATGGTAATATCTACCCCTACCACACCAATAATCAAACCATCTCTTTTAATTGGTGCGGAGAACGTAACACATGTTCCTTTTGTAATTGCCGATATATATGGTTCAGAATGATAATATACTCCTTCCATCGCTTCTTTCCACCATTTTCGTTGATTGGCATTTAGTAATCCTGCCTTTGGATAGGAGAAGATAAAGGATCCGTTATCTTGATTAGACCAAATGGCTTCTATATTTTCAACCTGATGATAGTAACGTAGTAATATGGCTTCATGATCCTTCTTTTCACTCGTTTTTAAAACTGATTCTGCAGCTATTTCTTTTACTAATTGAGTCATTTTATGTATGTCGTCAGCTGACATTGTGGTTGTCGTTTGACTGTTCAAATCTAACTTTCCTACAGAAGTTGCTAAGTTCGCAGAAGTGCGAGTTAGATCCTGACCTATAAGATTCAAATGGCTAATTTCTGAATGTTGATTTTCTATAAAAATGACGGTTTGATCAACTGATTGGATCGTTTGTTCAACTCGATTAACAACACGTTCTAATTGTATAGCAGCTTCTTTTGTTTTTTCGCTTTGACGTTCACTATCTTCACGGGTTTGATTGATTAGTCCTGTGGTTTGATTCATTAGTGAATGGATACTGCCTAATTGGTTTGTTATTTCTTTTATTTCATGTATTAATGAGTCTACTGAATCCTTTTCTTCCTTAACAGATTGAACCACTTCGTTTATCGCTTGCTCTAACCCTTCTAAAATAATGGATGAATGCTTGCTTGCCTCTGCATTTTGATCAGCAAGTTTTTTAATCTCTTTAGCAACAACTGCGAAACCATTTCCATGTTCTCCTGCTCTAGCTGCCTCAATCGATGCGTTAAACGATAGTAACGATGTTTGTCTAGAAACAGATTGAATCATCTGATTCATGCGAGTAATTTCCTGTGATTGTGAGATCAATGCCTCAATTCTAGATCTAGCAAATGTATTAAAGGTTACTAGTTGTTTAGCCTCTTCATTTGTTTTCTCCAGAGATTGATTAATCATTGTGATCGAATCACTTGTTGCTTCTGCTTGCTCCTCCATGCTTCTACACGATTGATTCATCTCTGAAGCGGTTTTAGCTGTATCATATAAAATTGAAGAAGTTTGCTGAATTTCAACAAGTGCTTGTTGACCATTTGATTGAAGGTCTACACCAGCTGAAGTTGACTGATCAGCTATTTTAGTTAATTGAAAAACGGATTGATCAACTTCATGCACAGCTGCAATCATTTGGTCTGATGCAACCTGTGACTCGTTTATCACCTCTAGTAAACGTTGATTTTCTAATTTTAACATTAATTCCGTGTCGTTATGTTCACTAGATTTAGTCCAAATTTTCAGCATCGACAACTACTCCTTTTATCCTATATCTTATTTATCATATTATACGAAATTATTTGTTAATTTGGAAATTAAATTTGAGCTACTTTCTATATCCACCTTTTTTCGAAAATAAACGACAAATTTTAAATTGTAATCAAATTGTAATCTCATTAAAATCTCTCTGTTATTTAAGTGCGTTAAATTTGTAGATGTTAAAGAAAACTTTATAAAACACCTACATAATTATTTAAAAACAATCATTCGGAGGTACATAATATGTTTAAAACTAAAAGAAATGTAAAAGGGCTTGTTATTAAAACAAGTTTTGTAGTAGGACTAGCTTCAGCAGCAACATTCGTTGCAGATTCAAGTGCGTATGCCAATGTTGATATGAGTAAAGTCGTAGAAGAAGACAAAGCAGCTGAGGTACAACAAGCTGATCAGTCAGCTAGTGAAAATGCAGTCGCTCAAGAAGAAACTCAAGCAGTATCTAGTTCAACTCTTAAGCAAGGTCAAACTGGACAAGCTGTAAAAGATCTTCAGTCTAAATTAGTTGATCACGGCTACAGCACAAATGGCGTAGATGGAATCTTTGGTGCTGGTACTGAATCAGCTGTTCGTAGTTTCCAAGCTGACAACGGTCTTGCAGTTGATGGACTTGCTGGTCGTCAAACAATCTCAGCACTTGGTGGAGAAGTTACTGCATCAGCTCCAGCAAGCTCAAACACAGCTTCAGCGTCTTCATCAAATGAGAGTGTAACAACTGCAGCTTCTGAGTCTACTACTACTGAAACAGCTTCTGCTTCTGAAGATAATAGTGTACCTGTTGAAACACAAGTAGCAGGAACACAAGTTTCATCTAGCTATGGTTCTGTCATTGCAGCAGCTGAAAGTCAAATTGGTGCTCCTTACCTATGGGGTGGAACAACTCCAGTTGGATTTGATTGCAGTGGATTCATTAACTATGCATTTAAACAAGAAGGGATCAGTCTTCCTCGTACAGCTCAAGGAATTCATGATTCATCTGCTAAAAAATCAAAATCAGACTTACAAGCTGGTGATCTAGTATTCTTTACGAATACATACAGTGGTGCACCAACAGTATCTCACGCTGGTATTTATGTTGGCGGCAATTTGTTCATGCTAGCAGCAGCGGCGTTCAAAAAAGCAACTTGAATAGCGGATACTGGAGCAACCATTATTATGGAGCAGGTTCTGTAAACTAATATAACGATCTATGAAAAAAAGCTAGGAGAGAATGATTCTCTCCTAGCTTTTTTATGTCTTTTAAAGTTTTACAATCGTTCTGCCTCTTACTTTACCCGCCAAGATATCAGTGAAAACCGTATTTAACTCATCTAGTCCAACTTCTAAAACTAATTCTTCTTCAAGACACGTCGGTTTTAAATCTGTGGCTAAGCGTTCCCATACGTGAGCTCTAATATCCATTGGGCAGCGGACAGAGTCAATTCCTAACCAATTTACACCTCTAGATATGAATGGTATTACATCTGTTGACACACCTACGCCACCAGCTAATCCACTTGTAGCAACGGATGCGCCATACGCTAGAGTCGACAAAATATATTGAGTCGTTTGGCCACCAACTGGATCTATTGCGCCAGCCAAACAGATCTTCGTATAGATTTCCCCTTATGATCAACTAATTCATCACGATGAATGATTTCCTTTGCACCTAATTTTTTTAGATAATCATGTTCATTAGTTTTTCCTGTCCAAGCTGCAACATCATAACCAAGGTTTGCTAACATATTAACGGCAAGGCTTCCAACCCCACCACTTGCTCCGGCTACAAGCACCTGACCTTGCCCCGGCTTAAGTCCATTCCTCTCCAACTGTTGAATGGATAAAGCAGCAGTAAAACCAGCTGTACCAAGAATCATAGCTTCACGTAAACTTAATCCATCTGGCTTAGGTACTACCCAGTCAGCTTGGAACCCTTGCAATCTCACTATAGCCACCGTGATGCCCTGTTCCTAATCGGTAGCTTGTTGTAATGACCTCGTCACCTTCTTTAAAACGTTCATCCGATGACTCAATAACCGTACCGGCTAAATCAATACCCGGTACTAAAGGGGTAAACTCTGCTAAATTGCCAACATTCACTACCAATGCGTCTTTGTAATTAACACTTGAGTAGGTAACTTTTATAAGTACGTCTCCTTCATTAAGTTGATCCGTAGACCATTCTTCAATCTCTGATTTAATTGGGTCTGTAGATTTTAGTACAAATGCTTTAAAAGTTGTCATATGTAATCACTCCTATGTTTCTTACTTTACTCTTTCCTTTTTAAAACCATTTTAAACATTACTTTGTTTACATAATAATATTATTGTTTCCTTGAAATATCGTTCACTACATTTTAGCTTGAAAATACGAATTTAGGGTAAAGATACATAGTACCGTATGTAGGAACTAAAGGGGATGTTAGGCGTGTATAATCGAGCTATACTACTATACAACAATAAAGCTGGACAAGACAAAATAAGTGATCAATTAGGTTATATCGCTGAGGAACTTTTATCGCTTGGTTCATGAATTTACGTTTATTCAAACCCTTGAAAAAGGCGAAGCAGAAAAGGTTTGTGCGCAGAAAGGTGCAGAGATTGATCTGCTCCTTATCTTAGGTGGAGATGGCACGGTGCACGAATGTATAAATGGCATTATGAAGGTAAATGAAAAAAATCGTCCTAAGGTCGCTATTCTTCCTGGTGGTACATGTAATGATTTTGCAAGGTCATTACATATTCGCTCTATAAAAGAGGCCATTACAGCGATTCAATCAGATAATAGCCAATTACTTGATATTGGAGCAGCCAATGATCGCTACTTCTCGAATTTTATTGGTATTGGTTTAATTACAGAAGCTTCACAAGCAAAAGAAGGACATCTAAAAGAAAAATGGGGAAAGTTAGGTTACATTATGAGTGCCGTTCAATCTCTCAAAGATCCTTCTTCTTTCTCATATTCCATTAAAACAGATACAGATACCCTTGAAGGGGAAGCCGTCATGATTTTAGCTATGAATGGGCATTATCTTGGTACAGCAGGATTGTTTGTTGAAGATAATGTGATGGACGATGGAATGATCGACCTTTATATTTTAAAGGAAGCAGGGTTTTCCTTACTGAAGAATGTGTATAATAAATCACGCTCGGATACAGCAAAAGAATGGCTTTCAAATGCTGAGGATATTCACATGGTTCGAACTAGTTCCTTTAGTTTAAGTACAGACGAGCCACAACTGGCTGATTCCGATGGTGAATTATATTTAGAGCCTCCATTAGATGTGACCATCCACAAACAGGCGATAGAATGGATCTATTTAAAAGAAGAATAGAAAAGCACTCTAGTAGCTGATTCATTAGCTGCTAGAGTGCTTTTTCTTTATCTCGATCTTGATACATACTTGTTACCTGTGATCCAGAATCGATATGGATAATCTCGTGCTTCTCCACTATTGTCAATGCCAACTCGTTTGCCTATTGAGATATTACTTGGCTCTGGTCCGTCAATGATATACGTTGGACTCTCCGTTGCATAATGGCCGTAGTCATCCAAGGTGATCCCCATTGCTTTTGTAAGCTTACCTGGCCCATTAGTTAAAGTAACTCCTCGTCTTGCGGGTCCTCTTCTTTTTACCATTAACGATTCACCTTCTATTGGCTCAATCGCTCGAATTAAAACAGCTTCTGGAACATCGATTTTGTTTGTTACAATGTTAAACAAACAGTGTGTGTGCATCACATAGGTATAGATCACACCTGGTGGACCAAACATAATTTCTGTGCGTTTTGTTCGTCTACCATTAAAGCTATGTGCCGCTTGGTCCATAACACCAAGATATGCCTCAGTCTCAACAATGCGACCAATCGTATGCCCTTCATTACTTTCATGTACTAACTGCTTGCCTAATAAATTCCTTGCAAGCGAAAGTGTTGACTGTTCATAAAATGAGTAAGAAAGTATATGTCTCATTAGCTGACTTTCATTCTTTTTTCAAGTCGTCCCAATATATAGTCAGCTAGAATAGCAATGAAACACGCAGGAATTGCACCGACATAAATTCGTACATCGTTACGTGAGTTGATACCTGCAAAGATTTCACGACCCAAGCCATCTCCACCTACAAAAGGAGCGAGACTGGCTACACCAATGGCGATAACCGCGGCAATCCGTAATCCTGCCATGATAAAAGGCATAGCAAGTGGTAACTGGACCTTCATAAGCATTTGCCAATAAGTCATTCCAATACCCACTCCAAGCCTCTTGAATAGCTGGGTCGACCTGCTGTAAACCGACGTGAGTATGCCGAATAATTGGTAATAAAGAATATAGAAACAAACCGACTACAACGGTATAGAATCCAAGTCCAAAATAGAGCATCAAAACAGCTAGAAGAGCTAAGCTTGGTATAACCTGCAGAATGTTAGCAACAGCTAATATAACTGGTGCCAAACGTTTGTAGCGATGGGCTACAATACCGAGCAATGTTCCAACAATTAGAGCGGCGGCAATTCCACACACAACCATTAATAAATGCTGACCGGTATATAGTAGAAGTAAATCGATATTATTCACCATATAATTTACGATGTCTTTCAATAATTCCAATGATCTCACCTCCACTTATTCCGATAATAGGTCACGACTTTGTAGAAATTCAATCGCAACATCTCTTTCACTCCGGTTATTAATATCCACCTCATAGTTCAATCTTGTCACAAGCTCTTCATCCATTGAACCGATTAATTCCTTCATAATCTCATCAATTTCTGGGTACTTTTCTAATGTTTCATTACGAACAAGCATAGACGCATCATATGGAGGGAAAAAGCTCTTGTCATCCTCCAACGTCTTCAGATCAAACTCATATAACCGTGGATCCGTCGAATACGCTAATACAACTTCCACTTCTTCTTGTGCAACAGCTTCATACACTAAGTTGATATCCATTGCATATGTATTCTGGAAGGTGAAATCATAGTGTTCAACAAAAGCTTGGATAGCCGTCCTGCTGACGTTCCATCCAAGAGGAGTCTACTCCAAATCTCATTTGATCTTGATGTTCTCCTAAATCACTTATGGTCTCAAGTCCGAGTTCATCTGCATATTCACCTCTTACCGTTAAGGCATAGGCATTTTCCCAGCCTAGTGGATCATACCAGGTGAAATCGTAATATTCCTGAAAACCCTCTTGAGCTTGTTTTAGAACCTCATCACGGTCTGTTGTTTCTTTTACATCAAAAAAGTTATTAAAAATAACTCCTGTATACATCAAAGCCATATCTAAGTCTGCACGATCCATCGATTTAATAATCATTGGATTGGACAATAAATCAGGTGTTACATCAACGTGAATATCTGTACGGTCTTCAATTAGTGCTTTATACACTTCAGCCATAATTTTTGTCTCCGTATAGGTGGCAGCGCCTATCTTTATCGTTTCTCCTGAACTACAGGAGCCAAGTAACACAATTGAAGACAATGCAGGTATCATTGACCACTTCATTAACCGTTTCATACACATCCCCACTTCCTTCACTACTGCGTACTTCCTTGCCTCTGTTTGCTAAATAAACCAAGTATTAAATCAACAGCTAACGCTAAAATAATCGCCGTAATCGCTCCGGTAAAAATCAAGAAGTTATCATTATTAGACATGCCCGCCATGATTAAATCTCCGAGTCCACCTGCCCCAATTAACGCCGCTAAGGTTGTCCACTAATAATATAGACTGTAGTTAACCTTACCCCTGATAGAATATAAGGGAAAGCTAGAGGTAATTCTATTTTCCAAAGTCGCTGCATAGAACTGTATCCCATTCCTTTTGCAGACTCTACTACACCTTCATCCACCTCCATGATGCCCGAGTAGGTATTGCGTAACAAAGGCAATAGTGAATACAGAAACAAAGCAATAACAGCTGGAGTCATACCAATTCCGAGAATGGGGATAAAAATTGCGAGAAGAGCAATGGTTGGAACCGTTTGAAAGATATTAGCGATTGTAAAAACAACACTGTTTATTATGCCTGCTTTCATTCTCGTCAAAACAATGGCTGTACTCATTGCTACCACACAACCAAGTAATACGGCTAAGGCTACTATCGATAGATGCTGCCATAAACTTGCGAGAATATCCGGATATCGATTAGATAAAAACGTCATATAATCTTGAACGAGACCCATCTACCCAACTCCATTCTCTGAATCAGATGGAAATACATCCGCCATTAAACGAACCATACTTCCTCTAGTAATAACACCTAAGAAACGGCCTTCTTTTGAGACAACTGGCACATAAGGAGTATTATGTTCTCCCATATATTCAAGGGCATCTGTAAAAGGTTGATCCGGTTCAACGGTAAATGTCACAGGATTCATGACATCTTTTAATACCTTTGTTTCATCTTGATAGTGCTTTAATACATTTAAAACAGGTGCATAGCCTATTAATTTTCGCTCACGGTCAACAACAAGGAGCGAATCAACCTTTCGCTGTTCCATTAATTTAATCGCTGCAGCTAGTCCTCGCTCTGGATAAGCAGTAGCGGGATTGTCCACCATCACTTCTTGTACGGTTGGGATATCATCCGATTCTATAAAGATCCCACTATCAGAAGACTGATGCTCTTGTAATCGCTTTTTACCTATAAATGTTTTCACAAACTCATTGGCAGGATGACGAATAATATCATCTGGAGAGCCGGTTTGTATAACTTCTCCGTCCTTCATCAATATGATGTTATCTGCAATTTTGATCGCTTCATCCATATCGTGTGTAACAAATACAATCGTTTTTTGCACACTCTCTTGAACCTGGATGAGCTCTGCTTGTAATTGCTCGCGACTAATTGGATCAAGCGCACTGAACGGCTCATCCATTAAGATAATGTCGGGTTCAGCAGCAAGGGCACGAATGACCCCTATTCTCTGTTGCTGCCCTCCGCTCAATTCTTTCGGCTTACGGTTGCGATATGTATCAGGTGCTAAATGAACCATGTTTAATAATTCATCCACTTTAGTTTGCGTCTTCTTTTCTTCCCACTTTAACAGCCTAGGAACAACGGCTACATTATCTGCAATCGTCATATGTGGAAAGAGCCCAATATTCTGAATAACATAGCCGATTTTTCTTCTAAGTGTAACGGCATTTACAGAACTAATGTCATCTCCATTTATGAGAACCTTGCCTTCACTTGGTTCAATGAGACGATTGATTAATTTCATGGTTGTAGACTTACCACAACCACTTGGTCCAATAATGACATGTATCTGCCCATCCTCTAATTGAAGATTAATGTTTTTTAACGCTTTAAAACCATCTGGATACTGTTTGGTAATCCCCTTTAGCTCAATCATCCTTTTCCTCCAACCTTTTAAACAGATTTATATAAAGTATATGATTACCCTTTTTTCACACACTATAACCTTTATAAAGTTTTTACCCAATAAAAAAACAGAGCAAAAATCGCTCTGAGTTTACTAGTTTTCATATTCTACACCGTGTTCATCCATCAAACGGTCTAATTCATCATAGAATTCTTGCTCCATTCGGTCGTATTCATCGAATAGATCATCCGCTTCTTGAAGAAGTTCCGTGTCTTCTTGATAATGACCTTCTACTTCTTTTTCACCGGCTTCCCAAAAAACCTCATTGTTTTCTAGATACATATCGTGTAGATTCTTTACCTCTTCTGTTTCTGGCTGAAGTGATTGGATTTCATCGTAATATCCGTCAAGTTCAGGTTTTAAATCGGATTGATAAGCATCATAAAACTCTTCGTTTGATAAGTCTGCTGTTTCATCATAAAAATCCCACCATGCATCATCCACATCGGTCTGAATGGGTATAATGTGATCGTTATAATACGCTTCCAGGTCATCTCCAACCTCGTTCACATTTCCATTTCCGAACATCCCACAACCACTTAGAACGAATATCGAACTAATGCCTGTAAATACAATCTTCATTTTCCATTTTGTCATGTACAGATCTCCTATTCTATTCATTTATCTACTTCAAAAAGTCTACCATGAGTCTACAAATTTTTGCAAAGATCACCAAAAAAAAGACGCAAGCTTGATTTGCTTACGTCGTGTAACCTACTTATATACTAAATTCTTCTGGTGAAAAGACATGAACATGTTTAGGTTTGCTATAAACCACATCACCGAGTTTTAGACCTAATTCTGTAAATTCATTTTTAGGAAGCTCGATATCAATTGTCTCATCCTCATCTAATTTCTCTGCTTCAATAAAAACAATCGGTCCAACAGGCTGGATATGAGATATTTTTATTGGAAACGAACCTTCTATATTGCTTTGATGTAGTTGCATCTGATGGGGACGGATATAACCAACAACATCTTTATCTTCATGCTTTGTGCTACCAGATGTTCTTAATGTGATTGTACCTGATTTTAGATTTCCTTCTTTTACTCTTCCTTTAAATAAATTCACATTACCTAAGAAGTCGAATACAAACGGACTATTCGGGTTCTCATACACTTCATCAGGCGTACCAATTTGTTCAATACGTCCTTGGTTCATAACCACAATTCGATCGGCGACATCCATAGCCTCTTCTTGATCATGAGTCACAAATATACTTGTCACATCAAATTGATTATGAAGGTTTCGAAGCCATCTTCTTAGTTCCTTCCTTACCTTTGCATCTAATGCGCCAAAAGGTTCATCAAGTAAAAGAACTTCTGGTTGAACAGCCAAAGCTCTGGCCAATGCAACCCGTTGCCTTTGACCTCCTGATAGCTGGGAAGGATAACGCTTTTGAAGACCATCTAACTTTACTAAGCCTAACAACTCATCTACTTTTTGTTTTATTTCATTTTTTGATGGTCTTTTTTTTCGTGGACGAACTCTAAGTCCATACGAGATGTTATCCGCTACTGTCATATGTGAAAATAAGGCATAATGCTGGAATACAAAACCAACTTGTCTTGAAACAGCGTTCACGTTTGTCATGTCATTTCCATTAAAATGAATCGAGCCTTTTGTTGCACTTTCAAGACCCGCAATGATTCGTAGTAATGAGGTTTTTCCCGATCCAGATGGTCCTAATAACGCAACGAGTTCTCCTTTTTTAATCGAAAGTCGAATCTCTTCTAATGCTTTAAAGTCACCAAAGTTTTTTGATACATCCTGAATATCAATTGACACCTAAAACACTCCTTACTGCACTGGACTTTTCTTCTCAACGAAATTTTTGATAACTAAGGTAATAATAGCAAGGATGGACATAAGTGATGCAACCGCAAATGCTGCTGTAAACATATATTCGTTGTACAGAATTTCAACATGGAGTGGCATCGTGTTTGTTAAGCCTCTGATTTTTCCTGAAACAACGGAAACTGCTCCAAATTCACCGATAACTCGTGCATTACACAGAATAACCCCATATAATAGTCCCCATTTAATATTTGGAAGGGTTACATGCCAAAAGGTGCGAAAACCATTTGCCCCAAGAGATAATGATGCTTCTTCCTCTGTTGTTCCTTGCGCCTGCATAAGAGGAATCAACTGTCTGGCTACAAATGGTACGGTCACAAACATCGTTGCTAACACAATACCTGGTACAGCAAATATGATTTGTATATTATTAGCTAATAACCATTCCCCTAATAAGCCGTGTACCCCAAATAAAAGGACAAACACAAGACCTGCTATTACAGGTGATACAGCAAAAGGTAAATCAATTAAGGTAATTATGAAACTTCTACCTTTAAATTGAAATTTAGATAATGCCCATGCTGCCGTGACACCAAATATCGTATTCAGTGGTACAACAATGGCAACAGTTAGTAGCGTCAGTTTGATTGCAGATAAGGCAGCGGGTTCGGTAATTGACTGAAGATATACGCCCCAACCTCCTGCAAACGCCCTTACAAAAATCGCAACAAGCGGTAGAATTAAAACTAACGCAAGAAATATAAAAGATATCGACAGCAAAAACCATTTCAACCATGATTTTTGCTTACGGGTTTGATTGATAGGTATCTGATTTGCTGTTTGAATTTCTGTACTCATTCTGTTGGATTCCTCCTTTTATGTATGACGTTTAGATGCCCACCATTGAATGAGATTCATAACAAACAGTAGGAAAAATGAAAATAACAGCATGACAGAAGCAATGGCTGTTGCTCCTTGATAGTTAAACTGTTCAAGCTGATTCATGATTAATAAAGGTGTAATTTCGGTTTTCATAGGCATATTACCTGAAATAAATACAACGGACCCATACTCACCTAGTGCTCTAGCAAAAGCAAGTGAGATTCCTGAAAGTAACGCCGGAAACAGCACTGGCAAAATGACTTTAGTAAAGGTATGAAAACCGTTGGCTCCTAAACTAGATGAAGCTTCTTCAAGTTCCTTATTTAAGTCTCTCAGTACTGGTTCAACCATTCGAACAACAAATGGAAGCCCAATAAAAATAAGTGCAGTCATTACTCCAAGTGGTGTAAAGGCTACCTTGATGCCTAATACATCCAGGTATTTTCCAACCCATCCATCTGATGTATAAATGGTTGTTAATGCGATACCAGCAACAGCTGTAGGTAATGCAAACGGCAAATCAATTAAACCGTCTATTATTCTCTTACCTGGAAAGGTGTATCTCACTAATACCCACGCTAAGATAAGTCCAAAAACTCCATTAATAAGAGCTGCTGCAAGAGCAGCTCCAATACTTAACTTATATGAGGCGACCACTCGAGGGGAAGTCACCGTCTGCCAATAATCTGAAAAACTCATCGAAGCGGTATTTAGGAAAATCATCGAAATGGGAATAAGTACGATTAAGCCCAAATACATCATAGTCATTCCCAGAGTTAACGAAAAACCCGGGATTATACTTTCTTCTTTTAAGCGTAATGATCTCATACGGTCCTCCAGCACACTTTTACTGCTCATATATTTGGTCGAAAATGCCCCCATCACTAAAGTGTTTCTCTTGCGCTTCTTGCCAACCTCCAAATACCTCATCGATTGTAAATAAATTAATCTCCGGGAAGTATTCGCTGTACTCTTCAAGAATCTCTTCGTTTCTTGGACGATAATAATGCTCAGCAGCAATTCTTTGCCCTTCGTCCGTATAAAGGTATTCAAGGTAAGCTTCTGCTACTTCTCTTGTGCCTTTTTGATCAACATTTTGATCAACTACCGTTACTGGCGGTTCTGTTAAAATACTAATTGACGGTGCAACTATATCAAACTCATCTTCTCCAAGTTCTTCAGTTGAAAGGATCGCTTCGTTCTCCCATGCTAAAAGTACGTCCCCAATGCCACGTTCAACAAATGAAGTTGTTGCCCCTCTAGCTCCTGAATCTAAGACAGATACATTCTGATATAAGTCACCAATGTATTGTTGTGCGGCTTCTTCTGATCCGTATTCTTCTTCTGCCCAAGCCCATCCAGCTAAATAGTTCCAAGCGAGCTCCACCTGATGTTTTTGGATTAGGTGTGACGACTTCAACATCATCACGAATTAAATCATCCCAGTCATTGATATTTTTAGGATTACCTTCTCGAACCAAAAATGTAATCGTTGATGTATATGGCGTTGAATTATCCGGAAGTCTCGATTGCCAATCCTCAGGTATAAGATCACGTGACTCATTTAATACATCAATATCATAAGCTAATGCAAGGGTCACAACATCAGCTTGCAATCCGTCAATGACCGATCTCGCTTGGCTACCTGAGCCACCATGTGATTGATTAAAGGTTACGGTTTGACCGGTCTCCTCTTTCCAATGTTCTGCAAACACCTTATTATAATCATCATATAATTCTCTAGTTGGATCATAGGAAACATTCAAAATTTCTACAGCATCGCCTTCACCCGCAGTTTCATCACCTGAACCGCACGCACTTAGCACTCCTAAAGATGCTGCAATTGATGTTAAACCAATAAGCGTTTTTTTCTTTCTATTATGATTTTTCAATGTTTTCTCTCCCTTTAAACCATATTTAAATAAATAATTGCTGTGTAAAAATTAGCGAGTGAACCTTGTCTTTTCGGTGGCATCAATTTGTGTGATTTGATCGTTATGAATTGTAATTAAAACAGTGCCATATTTGATACTATTAATTTTCTTCTCGATCTCATCGATCTTAATTGGATCCGTTTGTGCCATCATTCAGTTCCTCCTTTTAATATATTATTAAGTATAGTGGTTTAGTAGGCTTTAAGAACAAAAATAAAAGGCCTCCACTAATAACCACGTTACTAGTAAAGGCCTTCGGTTGTCCGATCAGCACATATAATGTTTTATAGTCATATATTATCCATGCTTTTCCGATGTGTCAAGTGTATTTTGTGAATCATTTAAATCATTCCACTTTTCGAGGGTATAGGCCATCTCCCAAAAATTAAGTTCATATTGACTGCTAATTAAAAAATGCTCCTTCATTTGATCCCTTTGAGTTTGAGTTGATTGCTCGGCAATTCGGTCTAATCGATTAATTTGTTCATACGTTAATTCTTTAAAGTCATCTCCCCCATATGTGTGAATCCAATCCTGGTAGATCGGTTCAGCAGGTGAACATCCCTGTAGCAGCTCTCCTATTTCATGATAAAGCCAATAACAAGGAAGTAACGCAGCAATCGCATCTCCTATCTGACCTGTGTAGGCAGCCCTATAAAGATGCGATGTATATGCATAGGCTGTTGGGGATGGTTTAAATGCCCTCTGATCATCAAGAGTAATACCTAATCTTCCTGAAAACTCTTGATGAAGGGCCATTTCTGCCTCGTAAGAGCCCTGAGCATGAATAGCTAGCCTATTTGTCGTTTCAGGGTCATGAGATTTCGCCGCAGCTAGCGATTGAACACGAGCAAAGTGAGATAGATAATAAGAATCCTGCATCACATAATACTTAAAAGCTCTAAGTGGCAACGTTCCATTTGCTATTCCTTTAATAAATGGATGCTCAAAGCTTTTTCTCCAAATGGGGTCTGCCTCATTGCGAATGTGTGCTGTAAATGTCATGTGAAAACGCTCCTTTTCTAATTAAGAATTGGTATAGCGAACATCCGTATTATCAAATAACGGAAACAGATCGGCTAGCATATACGTCGCCAAAGGTGCCGATACTAATACAATTAAAAAGATCAAATCATAGTAGGTAATACGAGTTTGATAATAGTAGGTTCGTTGTTTTACTTGCATAAACCGCTTCGCTTCCATTGCTACGGCAATACGCTGAGCCCTGCGAATACTTTGTGCAAGCAGAGGGACAGAAAAAAATTGAAGCTTTTTATAGACTCCTTTTAGCCCTTTTTCAGGAACCGCTTGTCTAATCACCATTGCATGGCGTAACGTTTGGAACTCTTCAATCATAATTGGAATAATACGAATGGAAGCCAAAAAACTATAAGCGTATTTTGACGGAACCTTCAACTGTTGCATCAACGAATAAAATAAAAGAACTGGCTTGGTTGTTAATGCAAAGATCATTCCTAAGATAGCAAAGGCCAAAGCACGAAACCCTAGGTGAACACCACGATAAAAACTCTCCTCTGTCACATGAAAAATACCCCATTTAAACCACGTTGTATCACCACGACCAAAAAAAATCATGGAGCTGGCAGACGAGAAAAAAACAAGGATAAACGGTGCTGAAAAGAGAAGCAAATAGCGTAATGGATGTCCTGAGAAGACAAACAATAACAAGCAAAATACAGCAGTTAAATAAACCAGATGTGTGGGGTTATGAATAAAGATCATATAAGCAAACAAAAGAATAGACAAAATCAATTTTATACTTGGGTTTACATGAGTGATCCATGTATCCTTTGTTGCATATAAAGCTGTCACTAGCTGTTCACCTTCTTTTGATCCACGATCGCTTCTTCCTCAAACAACACCCCATGCTCTACAGTCCAAACCCTTGTCGCAAAATGTGTTAGAACGTCCATGTCATGCGTCACCATGATAATGGTGATGCCTTGCTCTCTGCACGATTCAATCATCTCTAAAAGAGCAAACGTATTTTTGGCATCTTGTCCAAAAGTCGGTTCATCTAATAATAAGACGGATTGATCCTTCACAATGGCTGTAGCCACACTTAGTCTTCTTTTTTGTCCTACAGAAAGTTGATAGGGGTGTTGTTCCTGCTGCTTACTCAATGAGAATGAGTCTAGACAATTTTGTACAATGTGTTGAATTTGTTCAGCTGGCTTTTGCTCTTGTTTTAATGTAAAGGCAATTTCATCAAAAACTCGATTCGTTACAAATTGATATTCAGGATTTTGAAAAACAAAGCCGACAGTGTCACTAATTAGGTTCTTCTTCTTCACTTGTGTTCCATGTAGAAAATATTTGCCGTCATGGTTTAGGACATTCATCAAACCAAGTAGCAATGTACTTTTCCAGCACCATTTTTGCCTGTCACACAAATCCACTCTCCAGGATAAACCTTAGCATCCTGTACGTTTAACTTCGCTTCTTTTCTGCGCAGAACTTGGAATGTATCTAACTTAATAACAGGTTCATTATGTTGTTGAACTAGTAATTGCTTTGACCAATCCCTTGAAGCAACATACTCCTGCCAAACGCCTGGAAACCAGATACCATAGTCTCTTAATGTTTCTTTATACGTAGAAAAAATGTGCTCAGTTGTACCATCAGCTATAATCTGACCCTCTGTATCTAAAACAATAACTCGGTCCACAAAATCGAGCACATGATCAATTTTATGTTCAACAATAATCACCGTACGATCTGCTGCAACAGATTGTATCGTCTGCCAAATCTGCTCTGTACCTTCTGGGTCAAGCATGGCCGTTGGTTCATCAAAGATTAATGTAGATGGTTGAAGGGCCAGGCACAGATGCAATAGCTAAGCGTTGTTTCATACCTTGGGAAAGCTGAGATATTGGCGTGTGTACATTTGTAAGTTCCAAACCCACTTGCTTAAGATAGGCTACAATCTGACTGTGCATCTCTTCTCGCTTCACACCTAGGTTCTCCAAAACAAAAGCGATTTCCTCATCAACATAAGGCATGCAAAACTGACTATCCGGATCCTGAAAGACATATCCCCAAGAATCCGGTTGGGTTAGCTCATCGTATTTAAGTGGAAGTTGAATAGCTCCTGGTACTAAACCGGTTAAAACTTGAAGAAGCGTAGATTTCCCGCTTCCACTTGGTCCAAGGATTAACACTTTTTCACCTTCTATGATTTGAACACTTAAATCTTTAAATAACAGATTACCGCTTCCAGGAAATGTTAAGCGTAGGTTTTTCACTCCCGAAATCACTGATGTCATCTGACCACTCCATTTCTATTTCTCAAGAGTTTCCAGATCTGCTTTTGAGGATGGTCTGAGCAGATCCGTCACACCAGTTTTCTCTAATGCTTTGACAAGATAATAAGCAAAAACACCGGCAATTAAAATACCACTTAATGTCCTTAGTACTAACACAAGAGTTAAATTCCAACCAACAAGATCAAACATATACCCTCTGTTCCAATCCATAATAAAAGATCCCCCTGCAGATGCCGCTCCAGCTAGTGACGTAGTCATTAATGAGAAACTTTTGTAGAAGAAGAATGCAAATACAAGTTCTGCTCCAAGTCCTTGCATCACTCCATAGATGAGGACTTCTAATCCATACTGTGAACCCACGATAAACTCACCGGAGGCCGCTGCAGTTTCTGCAATTAGAGCCACTCCTGGTTTACGAATAATTAAAAATGCAACGGTTGCCGCGATAAACCACATTCCATACATAAGCTCGTTGATCTGCAATGGAAACAGCTTTAAACTATCATTTACTGGCCCCCATAGTCTGTAAACAACGGCAAAAACGACTGCGATAATAACCGTTACCAAAATGTCTGTTAATGTCAATCTCTTCATCAAGTCATCCCTCTCGTTCATCATTTCCCCAGTGACTCAAAAAAAGAAGCCACTCCAAAATTGGAGTGGCTTCTTCGTTATTGTACACACTTGCCCCAAAAGCAAATCGTAAATAGAAGAGTCGACTCCACTTTCCTACGCTAGTATTATCTAGATCAGGTCAAGGGTTAAGGCAAAAGCCTCTCTCAGCGTACGCGCCCCTAGTGGAAATAACGTTATATTGTTTGTACGGTTTTATTTAAACATAATTTTCAAGCTGCGACAATACTTTTTTAGGATAGTTTGTCTAAAACGGCTTCAACTTCAGTGAGCGATTTAATTTCAAATGTTGGTTCAACATCTTCAGTCGTTTGATTCCGTCGATTCACCCAAATAGATGAGATTCCCGCTCGCTTCGCACCAAGAATATCTGTCATTAGATTATCGCCAACCATAACAACTTCTTCATTATTTAGCTCCATTAATGATAAGGCATGCTCAAATATACCTTTATCCGGCTTGCCTTTACCGTAAGCACCGGAGATTACAATGTGGTCAAAATACGGAACCAATTCAGGCGTAAGCTCTAACTTAATATTTTGTAAGTCAGGAGATCCATTTGTTAATAATAAAAGCTGATAGTTTTCTTTGAGTGCGTCGAGCACCTCAAATGTCTCTTCATAAACAATTGGATTCTTCCGACGTTCCAATGGAAAACGTTCAGAAAGTTCTTTAGCTAGCTCCTTATTGTCTACCCCACATTTTTGCAGTCCTAGATCCCATGACGCATAACGATAGCCAGGAGCTAACTCTTTTAATTTCTGAAACTCTTCTTCTCTATCTTGAAAATTAGCCCAGAGACCTTCAAATGGATTAATACCAATTAATTGAGTAAATGAAAATGTTTCATAAGAAGCGTACAACTTTTTTGCTTCTTCTCTTACTGCATGTTCTAGTTCTTCAACTTCAATACGATTATCGTGTTCATGGGCATATTCACAAGTTGCTGTGAAAGCCTTTTGAACACTTTTTTGATCCCATAAAAGAGTATCATCTAAATCAAAAAAAACAGCTTTAATCATCAAGGATTCCCTTTCTGTATTACATTATATAGTTCTTCTCATTTTTTCTGTTATTTTACTTCGTGTGTCCAATTAAATGGATCCTCAATTCTTCCTTTTTGGATTCCAGTTAACGTTTCATACAATTTTGTAGCAAGTGCACCTGTTTCACGATTATTAATCAGAGTTTGTTGACCTTTCAAGCTAAGCTCTCCAATTGGTGAAATCACTGCTGCAGTACCTGTTCCAAATGCTTCTTCTAAACGATTTTCTTCAATAGCTAAAAGAACTTCATCAATTGAGATTTTCCGCTCTGTAACTTGTACATCCAAGCTTTTTAATAATTCTATGATCGATTTACGTGTTACACCTTCAAGAATACTACCACTTAATGCTTGGAGTGATTACTTCTCCATCAATTTTAAAGAATACATTCATGCTTCCTACTTCTTCAATGTATTTCTTTTCAGCACTATCTAACCACAGTACTTGTGCTTGTCCATGCGCAGTTGCTTTATCTTGGGCTTTATAAGCAGCAGAGTAATTTCCCGCTGTTTTCGCCATACCTGTACCACCTAATGCGGCTCTTGTATATTCATCTTCAACATAAATACCAACTGGTGCAATTCCTTCTTTATAATAAGAGCCTACTGGTGATAGGATAATCATAAATTTATACGTAGCTGATGGAGCCACACTCAAGTTAGGTTCAGTTGCAATAATAAATGGGCGAATGTATAACGAAGTTCCTTCATATGTAGGAATCCATTCTCTATCTAATTTTAATAACTCTGATAAGTAATCAATAACAAGCTCTGGATCAATATCAGGAATACTTAAACGATCGCTTGAACGATTAAGTCTTTTAAAGTTTTGTTCAGGCCTAAATAAAAGAATTCGTTCATCGTCCGTACGGTAAGCCTTAAGCCCTTCAAATACAGTTTGTCCGTAGTGATAAATCATCGCTGCTGGATCTAGTGTTAGGGGTTGATAAGGTATAATTCGTGGACTGTGCCAGCCATTTTCAGTTGAATAATCCATAATAAACATATGATCAGTAAATGTTTTACCAAACTCAAGAGTTTCAGGATCTGGCTTTGTTTTATGGTGCGTTGCGGTCATAATTTCTAATGTTTGATCAGACATATTAAGAAACTCCCCTTTTATCCACAATTATTACATTGTTATGAATCTATTATAACATGTTCGCTCACTTTTTGAATGAGCCTTATCCCTTACTCTCTTTCATATAATTTCCAAGCTCCATAATCATCGCTCCCATTCGCTCGATTTGTGGAGCCACAATTCTTTTTACACCTTGATTGGATAATTCTTCTGACGTTACTTTCCCAACAGACACAGCCACAACATTATTCTCAAATAACTTTAACAGATTCTCTTTTTTATGATGCTTGATTGCTACCTTAAATAACTCCCTAGCTTGAATACCTGTTGTGAAACAAATCGCGTCATAACAACCACTTTCAAGTTCGTCTAATAAAAGTAACACATCTTCTTCTTTTACAGAGACATGCTGATAAGGCAAGATTTCTTTTGATATTGCCCCATTGGTTTCAAGAAATGTACGTAATAATGGCGCATCCATTCCATGAAGTTGGACCATAACTAACTTATCATTCAAATCCAAGTCTCTCATAACTTCAATAAGACCAGCAGTTGTGCCGTCTTCATCTCTGAGATCGGGCACAAACCCGTATTTTTTTAACACGGCATGTGTTTTATACCCTCTTGCAGCAATTGTAGCTCCTTGTAATGCTTCATAAAGCTGCTTATCAAATTTTTCTTTCTCTGCAAGTCTAAACAGAGTTTCCGTGCCAATTCCTGTAGTGAAAACAAACACATCTGGTTTTTTCATGATGGTCGCTTGAAATTCTTCTGCTACATCTAGCTCGGCTAAAAACACAGTTCCTTGTAAAGATCTTACCTCACTTGTTCCGCCTTGTTTTCTAATAATAGTCTGCATCTCATCTGTCTTTCTCGAAGCAGCTAAAGCTGTGTGGCAATTGATTAGACTTTTCATATAAGTACATCCTTCCCCAACCAAAAATACTCGAAATAGATATTTACACAGTTAGAATAAACTGAATATATCATGTTTTTGTTTATTCGTTAAGTTAATTACCTTTTTGTGTTATCAATACGGTACGTGAAATTTTATAAGTTTACCTAGGTCAACATACTTTTCTTATAGCTAGATAACTGACTTAGGCTAATCATCTTGCTGTAGACCCACTCAATCATGCTCTGTTAAGATACTTACGTGAACAGAATGTCGAAAGTGAGGATTACCTATGGAGCGTTATAGCCAACTTAAAAAAGGTGAAAAGGGCGCATGGCTCAGCATCATCACATATATTATTTTAGCCGCAGTAAAGCTGACCATTGGCACACTGTTTTTTTCAGATGCATTACGCGCAGATGGTTTAAATAATGCTACAGACATTGTAGCTTCAATAGCTGTGTTAGTAGGCTTGCGAATTTCACAAAAGCCACCTGATGCCAATCATCCCTATGGTCATTTTCGCGCTGAAAATATTGCCTCACTCATTGCTGCGTTTATTATGGCAGCAGTTGGACTCCAAGTCTTGGTGGAGGCTGGCCGAAAATTATTTACTGAACCAGAAGCACCAGATCTGACAGCCGGTTGGGTAAGTTTTATTTGTGCCTTAATTATGTTTGTTGTTTATCGTTATAATAAAAAACTCGCTAAAGACGTAAACAGCCAGGCATTAGTTGCTGTTGCGGCAGATAATCGTTCAGACGCCTTAGTAAGTATTGGTGTAACGATTGGAATCCTTGCTTCTCAGTGGAATATCGCATGGCTTGACACATTAACAGCCTTCATTATTGGACTGTTAATCTGCTATACAGCATTTGATATCTTTCAAAAAGCAACACATTCACTAACTGACGGTTTTCACGAGCGTGACCTGAATCAATATAAAGCCTCCATCGAGGTTCTTGAGCACGTAGAGGCCTTAAAAGTTGTTAAAGCACGACAGGTTGGCTCATCAATCTATGCAGATGTAGTGATTGAAGTATCTCCTGATTTAAATGTAAGGGATAGCCACAGAATTGCCGATCAAGTAGAAGAAGTGATGCGTGACGAACACCAAATCTCAAACACTCATGTGCATGTTGAACCATCTGAGGAAACGAAGCAAAGTTAAGAGCGACTCATCATGATAAACGATCCTTCGATTAGGATCGTTTTTTTAGTTTTTAGTTGCTTATTTTGAGTGTGAGGTAGAGCGGGATCCTGGTGCGGCGTGCGAGGTCTTACTGTCGAGTGTAGTCTCTTGGTGCGGCGTAAGCACTTCTTGCTAACGTGGGCCTTTCTCTTGCTAAGGTAGAGTAGCTCTTGGTTTTACTGCTGCTTTTCTTGGTGTAGGTGCACTGAGCTTAGTAATTGTTTGGTTTCGCTTGACGTTTCATCAAATTCTCTTGCTATCGTAGTTAGTCTCTTGATGAATCAAAGATTTATCTTAGTTACAATTACATGTTTCTTGGTATTGAGCTTGGTTTACTCTTGCTTTGGGTTTTCCTTCTAATCGGTCTAAACCTGAATAGGTTTACTCCTTTTAGTCATTTTGAGGGTTGAGAAATGGGTTGCTCTTTTTATTTGAAGATGGCTCTTGGTGTGATGCAGGAGATTCTTGCCATAGTTGCTATTTCTCTTGTTAACGTAAAGTAGCTCTTACTCCCACCACTGTTTTTCTTAGAGTAGGTGCACTGAGCTTAGTAATTGTTTGGTTTCTCTTGACGTTTCGTCATTTACTCTGGCTATCCCTACTCGTCTCTTGATGGTTTAACTATCTTGCTTGGTCTCAATCATGTGTTTCTTGGTATTGCTTTTAGTCCTTTTCCTCTCCTGTTTTAAGTTCTTGTTTTTCTAGAAAAATGCTTGGCATCACATGTTGGAAGATCTTGAGTGGTAGTTTTTAACTTTGAAAATAAGACCGCTTTTGCACAAAACCTCCACACTCTCATCCCCGATTTCTCCCTTTCATCCTCGATTCCACCCCTCATCCTCACTCACTTATGTTGAATTTTCTGAAAAATATGGTTTATCTCCATTCAAATCGGGTACATAATAAATAGAAAAAGACGAGACCAATGGCCTCGTCTTCGTTTTCTATTATTAATCTAGGATTGTTACGCTAATTGTTTTACGACCGAATGCTATTGCATCATCGTGAGATTGCATGTATAGATCTACTTTGTTACCGTTAATGGCACCACCAGTATCTCCAGCAATAGCCTCTCCATAACCTTCAACATGTACACGTGAACCTAGTGGAATAACACTTGGATCAACTGCGATCACCTTTTGGTTAGGGTTAGCATTTAAGTCAATTCCAGTCGCTGTTACACCTGAGCAACCAGGCACAGTTCGCTGTATAGGCAGTAGCCTCTACTTGGATAGTTTGACCGCTCTCTTGTTGACTGCTTGATTCTGTTTCTTCAGCTTGAACAGACGCCTCTTCAGTGGCAGGTTCTGTTTCTTCAGCTTGAGCAGACGCCTCTTCAGTGGCTGGTTCTGTTTCTTCAACAGGTTCAGCTGACTCTGCTTGTTCAGATTGTTGCGGCTGTTCCTGCTCAGTAGTGGTTTCCTGAGCTTTAGGTTCAGCTGTTACTTCTTCTGCTTTTGTTTCTGTTTTTTGCTGAATTACTTTCTCGGCTGTTGTGTAATATAGCTCTTTGAAAGTTTTTGGTCCAGCAATTCCATCAACAGAAAGCTTATGATCCGCTTGGAAAGAACTTACTGCTTTCTTCGTAAGTGGGCCGAAGATTCCATCTTGGCCACCATCTAGGAAACCAAGATCGATTAATTGAGATTGTAATTCTTCAACAATGTCACCTTCATCGCCTTCTGACAATACATGAAGAGCGCCTACTGTTTGAGCTCCTGCAATCCCATCTGATTCTAGATCATATTTCTTTTGGAATGATTTTACTGCTTCTGAAGTTTCGATTGTATATGTGCCATTTATCTCATCGTTAAAGAATCCTTTTTCGGATAACAACTCTTGTAGTTGTTCAACATGTTTCCCTTCATCACCCTTATGTAGGGTATCAAAACTGCTTGCCTCTGAGATGCTTGGTGAAGCAAATAAGACAAATCCAGCCGTTGCAACTGGTAACGTTACATAACGAAGTGTTTTAAATGGAATTTTAGCATTCATGGTGCCAACCTCCTTTGATTTCAACCACTGCTCCATACAGTACCAGTGACTGTAGAATCTATCAATCCTTTAGCGGCCTACTTAAACGAATTGAAATCTTAATGTAACAAAAGTCAAAGGAGGGACATCTTCATTCCATATATTAGGTTTTTAAAGTGACTTAGTTTTGAGATTTACACATAATTAGCGTCATTTTTTCCGTGTTTTACTGATTAATGGTTAAACTAACCAAAAGTATCTCCCATTTTGACCTAAAATCCACGAATTCAACAGAATTCGTCTTGATTTACCCCATTTTATTTGTCACACCTGTAACCATGTTGTTATAAACTCACCATTCGACAATTCGTATTTGCTTATCTCTCTCTCCAATTACCTGACTCAATAAGTGATAAATGTGCGGTTTTTATAGAGGGAAAGACATACACCAATGCCTGACTTACCCCGTTCTTTCGATATATGTTTAATAAAAGTCGATTGTAATCATTCTTCAACTCATCCCCGATATAGCCTTCAAGTGCGTCAATTTTATGTAGAACCTCATCAGTTACTTCATATAATTCTCCCCATACTGTATGACTTGTCTCATCTACACACACGGTTGGATAACCTAAGCTTGTATCGTATAGTTCTCCATAAATAAAACAATTTGAGTCAATACATTCAGCTCCTGCTAATAAATGGCTGTTTGATTCATTCTTTAATAGGGTTCCATACACAAAAACCATTGGCACATGTCATCATCCTTCAATTATCTTGTTTTTATTACGGTATCAGATTTTCTGAATATTGCATAGGCTGTATAAAAAAGAGGTGGGTTATGAAGTATAGTTATATGGATCTATTAGCTGAATTTGGAATTGGTAGTGCTCATCCCGGCGGATATACACTTACAAAGGAACTGTTGACGCAGCTATCCATTCAAAAAGAAGATGATATCCTAGATTGCGGCTGCGGCACAGGGCAAACAGCTTCATATATTTACACGACTTTCCAATGTAACGTAACAGCCGTTGACTTCCATCCATTAATGATTGAAAAAGCAAGGAATCGATTTAATATGGAAGATCAAATGATTCATTTAGTAGAAGCAAACATCGAATCTATGCCCTTTTCATCCAAAAGCTTTGATTTTGTGCTTTCAGAATCTGTCGCTGCATTCACACATGTAGATCACACCTTAAAAGAATATGCTCGCGTACTAAAAACCGGTGGTAAGCTTTTTTTGAATGAAATGGTTTTATTAGAGGATCCACAGGAAGAGGAAGCTAAAGAAATAAAAGAGATGTATCAAATAAAACAACTGCTTTCTACAAATCAATGGGTTAATAAATTGAACGAAAATGGATTTCAATCGATTCAACTATGTATCGCAAGTCCAATTTCTGCACTATTAAACCAAGAAGAAGACCGAGAGAATGATTTTTTCCCATCAGAAGTCCTGGATCCTACTTTACACGATTTATGGAACGAACATCAGACACTTAGTAAGCGGTATTCAACTAAGCTTGGATTTCTGTTAATTATTGCCGACAAATCGTAACCAACAGATCGAGACAGTTGCCCTTCTCTTCTGTCTTGATTGATTTTGAATCGAATATAATCAAGATTACTTGAGCGGTTACATGCGTTGTGGTATGTTCTTTAGGACAGACATTTTGGATGTGGGAAGGAAGTCTTGATTCATGGAAAAACAAAACATTGGCATAATTGGTGTTGGTGTAATGGGTAAAAGCTTAGCACTTAATCTTGAGAGTCATGGATATTCTGTTTCCATGTATGACGTTTCAAAAGAACGTGTGAAACGCATTATTAATCTTGAGAAAAAAGAACGCCTAGTAGGCACATACAGTTTAGAGGAATTTGTTTCTTCATTAGAAAGTCCAAAAAAGATTTTATTAATGGTGCAAGCAGGAGCTGTAACAGATTCTGTTATTGATGAGTTAACTCCTCTGTTAAGCCCTAAAGATATCATCATGGATGGTGGGAATACATACTACACAGATACCATCCGTCGAAATGAAGCACTATCACAATCAGGCATCCACTTTATTGGAACGGGTGTTTCTGGTGGTGAAGAAGGTGCATTAAAGGGACCTTCTATAATGCCAGGTGGACAAAAAGAAGCCTATGAGTTGGTCCGTCCAATGTTTGAGAAAATTGCTGCCAAAGTAAATGGAGAGCCTTGCACAACCTATATTGGACCAAATGGTGCTGGACACTATGTAAAAATGGTTCATAACGGTATTGAGTATGGTGATATGCAATTGATCTGTGAGGCCTACTGGTTAATGAAAGAGCATCTTGGCTTATCTGCTGAAGAGCTACATCAGACCTTTAAGGTATGGAACCAAGGTGAACTTGATAGCTACCTCATTGAAATTACAGCTGACATTTTCACTAAAATAGATGAAAAAACCGGGAAACCACTAGTAGATGTGATTCTTGATACAGCTGCTCAAAAAGGAACTGGGAAATGGACAAGCCAAAGTTCCCTTGACCTAGGTGTGCCGCTTCCTATCATTACAGAATCAGTATTTGCTCGTTTTATTTCAGCAATGAAAGATGAACGTACAAAGGCTAGCTCTATATTACCTAAGCCAAGCTGGAAAACCGTCAGAAGCAACTCGAGAGCAATGGCTTGAAGCGATTCGTCAAGCTCTATTCTTCAGTAAAGTGATCTCGTATGCTCAAGGTTTTTCTCAGCTACGTATTGCCTCCAACGAATTTAATTGGGATCTACAGTACGGACAAATTGCGAGTATCTTTAGAGGTGGGTGTATCATCCGTGCCGGCTTCTTACAAAACATTATGGATGCTTATGAAAAAAATCCAGAGCTTGATAACTTATTACTTGATTCTTACTTCATTAACATTGCTGAAAAGTATCAACAATCGTTACGAGATATTGTTTCGTTATCCGCACAAACAGGCTTACCAACTCCAGGTTTTGCTAGCGCGTTATCTTACTATGACAGCTATCGTTCTGCAAAACTACCTGCTAACTTATTACAAGCGCAAAGGGACTACTTCGGTGCACATACGTATAAACGCGTTGATGAAGAAGGCGTATTCCACACAAATTGGCTAGAATCGTAAAAGCAAAAAAGCTTGTTGACGAATGTGTCGACAAGCTTTTTTTGAGGACTTGCAAACTGGATAAGAGCTATCATGTGTTGTTATTCAACAACACAAAATGCCTCTGAGTATTGTATCTCAGAGGCATTTTAATTTATAAGTCTTACATCTTTTCGATCGGCCACCATTGGAAATTGTCTTTTTCTAATAGTTCATCCGACTCTTTTGGTCCCATAGATCCAGATGGGTACGATGGTAAACTCGTTGGGTCATCTCCCCAAGCTTCGCTAATGGCATCAATATAGGCCCATGACAAATTCACTTCATCCCAATGCGCAAAGTTTGTTGCATCACCAATCATGCAATCGTACAATAAGCGCTCATACGCTTCAGGTGTATTAATTCCATCTATTCCGTGCTGTGAATAAATTAAATTAACTGGACTTGTATCACCAGTTGTCCCAATTTTTTTGCCATTTAACATTAAAGTCATTCCCTCGTCGGGTTGAATGTGAATAACAAGTAAATTGGCACCATTATTCTCCATATTCTCTTCATATAAGTTGTGTGGCTGCGGCTTAAACTCAATGACAATTTTTGTTGATTTGGCAGCCATACGTTTACCTGTTCGAATATAAAACGGCACTCCAACCAACGATAGTTATCAATTAATAATTTACCTGCAACAAATGTTTCAGTTTGGGACTCAGGTGAAACATTGTTTTCTTTCAGGTACCCTTTCACTTGCTCACCATCAAATAGCCCTTGACCATATTGAGCACGTACAAATGATTCTTTTACTTTTTGATTCTTAATTGAACGTAAGGCTCGTAAGACTTTAATCTTTTCACTTCTTATTTCTTCTGTGTTCAGTCGTAATGGTGGCTCCATTGCTAACAAGGTTACCATTTGCATTAAATGGTTCTGAACCATGTCACGTAACGCACCAGAATTTTCATAATAACCGCCTCGATCTTCAACACCTAATCGTTCACTGGATGTCACTTGAACGTTTGCAATATGTTGATTATTCCATAAAGGTTCAAATACAGCATTTGCAAAACGAATGACTTGAATATTCTGCACCATTTCCTTACCTAAATAGTGATCAATTCGATAGATTTCATCCTCATTAAACGCTTCTCGAATTTCATCATTCAGTTTTTTTGCTGACGCAAGATCATGACCAAATGGCTTTTCAATAACAAGCCTTGTCCAGCCTTCTGTATCTGTTACACCTTCTGATTTTAAATACTGAGCAATTGTTCCAAAAAATTCTGGTGCCATTGCCATATAAAAGATACGATTGCCACCAATTTGATGACGTTTATCCAAAGAATCTAACATCTCTTTTAGATCTGTATACGATTCTTGACTTGTCACATTAAACGGTTTGTAATAAAACTGATTACAAAACTCATCTAAGCTTGAATGATCCCCTTTAATTTCGGACTGAATAGACTCTCTCACTTGATTACGTAATGTCTCATCCGACCATTCTCTTCTCCCTATACCTACAACAGCAAACTGCTCTTTGGTATTTCCCTTTTGAAATAATCGAAAAAGCGACGGATACAGCTTTCTCTTAGCCAGATCTCCAGTTGCTCCAAATATAACTATGATTGATTTAGGCTGTACATTATTCTGCATGAGGTACCCTCTTTTCTGACTTAATTAATGGGATTATTACCATAACCATGTATGTAGTTAAGTAAAGTTACTACCAAACTTCAATTAGTATACAGCAAAATGGCTTTTATAGATAATTCTCTGCCTACTTATTTTCATAAAAATGAAAAATCAGCCTTATAATGATTAATTCAGGCTGATTTTTTACGTTATGAAGCAATCTACTGTTATAGTTGTAACTCCGTTGAATCATTTTTATTCGTTGGTTCGAGCTAAGTTTGTGATGATGTGTGTGATTATTGGGCTTGGTTCTTCAATGGCTAGTGTTCGTTTCCGTTTGACCCTTGGCCGCAACTTACGAATGGCTATCGTTAAGAGTAACGTAATTAAACTTACATAGAATGCAACAAAGAACCACCAAGGACTTATTGTCCACCCTGCAAATTCCTGCAGTGCTTGCAAAGCAGATGGATCAAACATAAAAAATAGCATAATCGGAATATTAATTGAAGCTAACAGAAGTGGCCATGGGTAATTTGAGCCATCCACAGTATAGGTATCACCAAACATCGTCAGCATCAACGTAATGATTGCAAAACCTCCTGTTATAAAAAACGCAATACCATAGGTAGTTACAATAGAGACATTCGTTTTTCGGAAGATTGTAGAAGCCCAAACTCCAATACTTGCAATAACGATCATGGTAAAAACAAACAGACAAAAAGCCATAAAAACTAATGAAGGTGAAATTCCTCCATATAAGAAGACAATGGCATACAACGGTAGAGACAAAATAACAAATAGGAGTAAAAATGCAAGCGACGCAATCATTTTGCTAATAATAATCGTTGCCGAAGATTGATCCGTTGTTAATAAAATGGGCAGAGTTTGTCTCTCCCTCTCAGAACTTATGACACCGGCAGTAAGACCTGGTGTCACAAATATTAACAAGGCTAGTTGGAATAGACATAGCATCATAAAGATGTCCCTGCTTTGAGTTGGCTGAAATGCATGGTTCACTTCGAAGCTCATGTACGCAGCCATATAACCTAAAACCAGCAACCCTAATACGGTTAAATAGGCACTCATACCGATATAACTCTTCACAGAGCGAAACCGTAGTTTGATTTCTTTTGTTAGAACCGGGTTGTTTAACCATCTTTTCATTTGTTCTCCACCTCTTTTGTGATATCCATAAAGATATCCTCTAAATCAGTCTCGACTTGATTAAATCCAAGTAAAGGTAGATCAGCTTGAATGGCTCGTTTTAATAGATCTTGTTGCTGATAATCAGATCCCTTATATTCAAATTCAATTCCGCCATCTTCGTGTAATTGAATATCGAGTACATCGTGTTCATTCTTAAAAAAGGCAAACACATCTTCATGTCGATTAAAGGTACGAACCTGAATTACCTTTTGTTGTTGGAGTTTATCATGAATTTCAATAACACTTCCGTTTGCAACCAATTTTCCGTGGTCCACTACACCAATCTGATCACACATTTCTGCTAGCTCCGGCAATATGTGTGAAGAAATGATAATCGTTTTATTCATGGACTTTAAGTTTTTTAGCGTTTCCCTCATTTCTATTCTAGCTCTCGGATCAAGCCCAGAAGCTGGCTCATCTAATATTAAAACCTGGGGGTCGTGTATTAGACATCTCGCTAAACATAGTCGTTGTTTCATTCCTCTTGAGAGAACGTCCACATATTCATTTCTCTTATTTGATAAGTTCACAAGCTCAAGCAGCTTGGGAATAACCTTTTTACGTTCCATAAGTGTTAGACCATAGCTTGCACCATAAAAATCGAGATATTCTGTTACGCGAAACTGATCATATACTCCAAAGAAGTCAGGCATATAACCAATTCGTCTTCGCACTTCTGCAGGGTTTTCAACTACATCTATTCCATCAACAATAGCTGTGCCTGACGTTGGAGTCATAAGAGTTGAAAGTATTTGAAAGGTTGTCGACTTTCCTGCTCCATTTTGACCAACCAATCCATAAACTGTCCCTTTTTTCACCTCTATATTTAATTGATTAAGTGCAGTGAAGGATCCATAACTTTTAGTTAAATTTATTGTTTCAATCATGTTTAAACTCACCCTCCACCTTAATTTGAGGCATATCCAACATCTCTTTTGTATCGTTTTTTTGCACTTTTAGCTGGATATTCCCCCACTCATCAATGTATATATCTGGATCTTCAGTCTCTATTCGTCCATCTAACACTTCGTATGCCTCGGATTCATTATTATATATTTCATACACAGTTTCTTCTTCATTAAACGCTGAAATTGTGATGTTCGTAAATTGAAATGAACCGTCCAACAAATCATTTGGAACAGAAAAAGCAAGCTCATACGATCCATTTCCAACAAAGACTTTTTGTTCCCCTTGAGAAACTTCTTCTTCAAAGTACGTATCTCCATCATAGCTATATCCTGTAGGTGATAAGTCTCTATTTTCTAAGGTTAACGAACCCTGCTGTTCAGAACTTACACTTGCTGTTTGTAGGACTAAATTTTGCACATGTTGAATTCCTGATTGACCATTTAATGTGGCATGTAAGATCGAATCTTTTGTTATACCAGCAAATGCGGGATGTCCTTTTTCATAATATTCTTCTGAGAACGAAGCTTGAAACAATCCGCTCTCGATCATTTCTTCTAAAGTATCCTCGGTTGAATACTCGTTCCCATTTGATGGAGAAAATAAGGTTTTTCCTGCTAATGCAAACGATATGTCTCTTTTCTCTCCTTTTTCAAATGAGCCCAGATCAACCTTCTCATTTCCTGCTAAAAAATAGAGATTCTCAAAAGAAAAATTTGTATTGTTTATGACCGTACCTCTTACCTCATTATTGGCATACGTAAGGTCTGTATCAATTAGCCCTGTGTCAATGTTGTGAATTGGACCAACGGCATTGCTAATCGACCAAAATTCTCGATTTTTATACGTAACGATTTGTTGTTCGTAATCGTGCATAACACTTGCATCGATATTTCCTCGAGATTGTCCGATAGATGTATCCTCTATTATTGGAAACGGATTAAATTGATTTCCGGTAAATTCAAGTTTATAGGCCCCGCTTTTACTATTTAAAAAGGAAGCGCTCCCTACTCCGTAACCTTTTCCTGTATCATCAATACGTACCACTGCATTTTCATTTATTTGGTTATCCTTGATTCGATCCTTACCTCCGATTAAGAAAATAAGTACACAAAGCAAAATTGATATGCTAGGTAGAAGCCACCATGCATGCTCTCGCTTATCTGATTTTTTAAGAACCAAATACAAGATTGGGCAAAGAATAAAGATGTACCCCGCAAAAACGGCAACTAGCCAACTTAGAGGTATTAAAGAAGATGGAAACAGGTTTGAAATATATGAAAAGGAATATTGATACGTTTCATAATCGGACATCCCATAATTCATACTAAGGTTTGTCATTAAAGGATTAATGACAAGCTCCCATGTTTTTGTGGCATCTTCCCACTCAGTAAATGAAGATGTGGAAGCAGAAGTTAATAATTGTGCGAGCTCACCATTTCCTATTTTTCTACTTGCCAAAACAGGTCTATCATCTGACGTTTTCACATGAATGATCGAATTCTCGGTTTGATCTCCTTCAAAAAGAGTAAACGTATCCCCTGGAAATTGACGCCCTGTTAGGTCATTTAAAAAACGTGAATCTACATTATTTAATTCTTCAACGTCCTGAATTGGCATGTTTGGATAAAAAATAGAATCTTTGTCTACTTCATTAACTTGGCCTGTAACGAGCATTGTACCACCATCATGGACCCATGAATCAATGACTCGTTGTTGGTGTTCGGTTAAGGAAGTTAAATCAAAATCAGAGACGATCAGGATAGACAACATATTGAGACCGGTTCCAATTTCAGGTATTTGATTAGGTTGAACCTCGACAACATCGTATCTAACATCGGCGGCGAGCTGCATGCTTTTTATTGGAGATAGGGCTTCTGGGTCATTTGATAACAGCCCGATGATTGTATCCTCTTCATTTACGCCTCTAGCTGTCAAAAGAGTTTTCCCCTCAAACTCTAGCTCTTTCCCCTCTTCCCAACCACCTTCAAAAAAGCGAATCGATTTTGATTTAATATTAGACATAGATGAATAATCATAGCCCGGAATACTAATTGTGAAGCTTATCTCAGAATCAGCTGGAATCTCAATTGATTTTAATATATCTGCGGCACCGATAGAATAAGATGGACTAACTGTAAAAGCTACATCTCCTGAGATACTTCGTTGGCTATTGTTTTGAACGGTTACAATGACAGGAAAACCATGATAAGGGTTTGCTTTATTTTCGAATCCAATTTCCGTCAAGATGGTCAGCTCTTTTTCTTCTGCATTAACTGTCATTGGAAAGATAAAAAGGGCTATTAAACCAATAATGATACAGATCAGACTTTTTTTACTCATCTATTCTCCTGCTTTCTAGTTAACTTGTATGAACATAACGATTTCTTTTAAGATAGCACATTTTTCTGTTGATCTTTCTCAAGTTTTTCTAAATTTTTTGATGCACTTGTAGGAATATGTCGAATGAAACGCGAGATTACAAGAGAAGTGTCGCAAGAAATATAAAGGGAATGAAAGCAATTTATAGAATAACTGTTAACGAGGACATTATATATGGAGGAAGTATTTATGAGTTATATAGGAGAGAAAAAAGACTGGTTAAAGAAATACATACATACAAACAGTTTAGAAGGACAAATGACTGCTCTAAACGAGCTACGGGTAAAGAATTCATTTGAACGAAACGAGTTATATGAATTGTTAGATGAATTAGTAGAAGATGAAGTGGTTCAATGGACGAATGAAGAACAGCTTATCTCATTACCCTTACCCAATTGGTATAAAAATCATCTAGAAAACATTAAGATTTGTCGTCAATCGATTTTAACAAGGCGATTTAGTCTTTGAATACAAAAACTATCCAATTAGAGAAAATCTAATGGATAGTTTTTTGTTTAACGATTAATAGTCATTTAATGATTCTACGAAATTTTCAAATCGTTTGTTCTGTTCATTTAATAATTCAATATTTTCCATAAATGTTGCAACTAGCTGAGCCTGATCGGTAGAAGCGCCAGAGATATCGCTTATTTCCTCTTGCATTCTTTTAACAGATTTTTGCACACTAGATAAATTTTCATCAATTTGATTGGCGGCTTTTTTGGTTTCATCAGATAATTTACGTACCTCAGTCGCAACAACTCCAAAACCAGCACCTGCTTGACCCACACGTGCAGCTTCAATAGCTGCATTTAGACCGATTAAGTTAGTTTGTCTTGAGATATCTCCAATAAAATTTGTAATCTCTGACACACTGCCTGACTCATCTACGGTTTTTATGGCGTTTTTCAATAATTGATCGGATGTAGCTGACAGTTGCTCGGAATGAGCAGCAACTTGTTGAATTCCACTTAGAAGATTATCGGAAATAGCTGCCGTTTCGCTCATCAATTCTTGTAGTCGTTTTTTGTTTTTGTGACTGAAGTTTGCAGTTAATATGGCAACAATTGCTCCAGTTTCATCTTTTACCGGAATAAACACGACATCAAATGATACACCAAACATCTCTTCTGGAATCGTTCCGTATGTAATTTCATTATTTTTAATATCTTTAAAATTAGTATGTGGCTCAACAAGTGGATCCCCAGGTTGTTGACCAATTTTTAAGGAATCACTATCATTCCAATGGAGAATTTTTTCATGATCATATACTGATAGGGCTACATCACCTTTAAATAATTGCTTCACAAAAGGCATACTAGCCACTAATCCCTCTACTATCGACATGTCTGGATGTCCCCTCTCTCATCTTCTACTACCGTTATATCGGTTAGCTATCATCTTCTTTTAACAACTTCTTACAAACCACAAAAAAACCTTCCTAGGTTATTGTCTAAGAAGGTGAATCCAATTATAGTTCATTTAAAGAATGAACATATTGTTTAAACTCTTGATTTTGGGTATTTAGTGTTTCTATATTCTTCATAAAATCTGTGACTAACTGAGCTTGGTCGGTTGATGCATCTGTTATATCGCTAATTTCTTGTTGCATTTGTTTAATTGATGTTTGAATTCTTTTCAAGGTTTCATCAATTTGGTTAGCCGCTTTTTTTGTCTCATCAGATAATTTGCGTACTTCTGTTGCGACAACGCCAAATCCAGCTCCTGCCTGACCTACACGTGCGGCTTCGATTGCTGCATTTAGTCCAATTAAATTGGTTTGTCTTGAGATATCTCCAATAAAGTTGGTAATATTCGTTACTTCATTTGATTCATCTACCGTTTTTACTGCGTTTTGTAATAATTGGTCGGATGTTGCTGATAGTTGCTCAGAGTGAGCCGCCACTTGTTGAATGCCACTTAGCAGTTGATCTGAGATTTCCGATGTTTCACTCATCAACTCTTCAATTCGATCTAGCTCTTTACGGCTAATATTTACACTCATTAATGCAACGATCTTATCATGTTCGTCTTTAAATGGAATATTTACGACATCGAAAGCAAATCCATAAACTTCTTTAGGAACTAGTGTATATGTTACATCGTTGTTTACGATATTACTAAAATTCTCAAAGCCTTTTTGAAGTGGATCGCCAACTTTTATATCTAATTTTATCGATTCACTGTCGCTCCAGAACAACGTTTGGTTTGCGTCAAACAAACCAAGTGCTACGTCTCCTTTAAAAGCTTTTTTTAAGAATGGCATATTTTTTTGTAAGCCTTCTACTAAATCCATTACTCCAACTTCCTCTCTATTTAAATAAGCGTATGAAGCATATATCGGAAGACGCAGCTGAAATTTGTAGAAAAAACTCGAATAATATTTAGGTAAATCATGTAAAAACCTCAAAGAAATGATCTCTTTGAGGTTTGTTTTTTAGAGCAACGATTCAATTGCATTAAGCTCATCAGTAGTGAACGATTGATTTTGAAGCGCCACTACATTTTCTTCAATTTGACTCACACGACTAGCACCTATTAATGCAGATGTTAGATGTCCTTCTCTTAAAACCCATGCTAGCGACATTTGTGCTAGTGTTTGACCACGATTTTGCGCGATTTCATTTAACCCAATTAGTCGTTTTACTAACTGTTCATCAACGTTACTTTCAGAAAGAAATTGACTACTGCTAGCAGCGCGAGAATCAGCTGGAACGGACCCGCCTATATATTTGTTTGTCAGTAATCCTTGTGCTAGAGGACAAAATGCAATCGATCCAACTCCAAGGTCGTTTAGTACACCTAATAATTCATCTTCAATGCCACGGTTTAGCATGGAATAACTTGGTTGATGTATCAATAGAGGTGTGCCTAGATCCTTTAAGATACGAGCTGCCTCTTTTGTTTGTTTGGCATCGTAACTAGAGATCCCTACATATAGTGCTTTCCCTTGGCGAACAATTTGATCTAATGCACCCATCGTTTCTTCCAGTGGTGTATTTGGATCAGGACGGTGAGAATAAAAGATATCAACATAATCAAGGTTCATACGTTTTAAACTTTGATCTAGACTTGAAATTAGATTTTTCTTTGAACCCCATTCTCCATAAGGTCCCGGCCACATGTAGTAGCCTGCTTTTGAAGAAATAATCAGTTCATCTCGATATGAGGCAAAATCAGTCTGCATCATTTTGCCAAACATTTGCTCAGCAGAACCAAGCTGGAGGACCATAATTATTAGCGAGATCAAAATGAGTAATACCTAAGTCAAACGCTTTTCTCAACATAGCTCGACCATTTTCATATGGGTCAACCCCACCAAAATTATGCCAAAGACCAAGTGATAATGCTGGAAGCTTTAACCCCGATTGACCACAACGATTATATTTCATCTCTTCGTATCTTTTTTCTTCTGCTATATAACTCAATGTATTTCCCCTCTCTTAGAAAGCGCATTCATAGTTACTGGATTTATCATATCCTATCTACTGCTATAAATCCATTAAGAGTAATGATGGGTTCGATTTATTTTTTTGAAAGATAAATTGAGTGATATGCGTCTTCCAAAGTTGTTAAAAACACTTGCTCACTTAAATATCCTGAATTCAGTGTGAGGGCCATTCCTCGAAGATCAATCTTTTTTACTTGTAGCTGCACACCGTTTGTTCCCGTGACTAGTGTAAAAATAGTGGTCCTTCCCCCTTTAAGCACAAACTGGCAAGTCTCTTCTTTTAATAATTGAAAGAATGCGTCCCATGCCGCATGGATATCTTCTATGTAGTCATCCTTTGACATCAACGTCATAGCACCAATCGTTACTTCTATTGTTCCACCTATATTATCCTCAGATACATTTGAGTCGATCGTAATCATGTCAGCACCTCTTTGTCTTTTTCACAACAAAAAAACCTCTATTCCGAAGAAAAGAGGTTTTTGCTTATATTCTCTCTTATCTCCCAGGCTTACACCTGCTGGAATTAGCACCTTCCACCGTAGTGGGGTTGCTGAAGCTTCATTGGGCCAGTCCCTCTGCTTCTCTTAATAAGTATGTAATTTTAAAATAGTGTACCAAAGAAGAACGGAATGATCAATACTATAAATCTCGTGTTTTATTATGCTCTCTAATGTGTAGGTTCTGGATGTTAAAACTACTGTTGCTATAACCTGAGAAACCATCATAATACTTTGTTATTGTTTTGTTTATTTCGATCTGATGAGTGGCTCTACTCATTAAAGTGATTGCTTCTTCATCCTCCAACTCAAAAAGAAGGCTCACCTCATCTTGCATAAATAGAGGTTCATAGATATTTAACATCAATTCGACATCTTTTGAAGAGTGGTTTTTTAAAACTAGATTACAGTTTACTTCAAGATTATCTTCATCAATTGTGTCAATCTCACAGCTACTTTCGTCTGGATCAAATGATACAGCATCAATTCCATTTGCAAATGTATATTGGTACCCTTTCACTACATTGTGAGGAATCACTGCCATTAATATAATGACAACAATTGAAAGAATCACTTTTCGCTTTGAAAGGGAACGAGCGAATAAATAAATCGTTATCATAAAAAACAGTAAATAGAGTACGTCACTAACAAAATATAGCCTAAACAATAAAATACCATCACCACTTGTGCCTAGACGATATACGTTTGGAAAAGGGATCCTCATAAATATAAAAATAATGAATAGAACAATAGAAATGAAAAATAACCATTTATTTCGGATCATGCATCCACCTCCAATATTTTCATTCTTACCAAGAATATCACAGATGACATTTAGAAGTGACGTAACATTCCAAAAAAACTGCAAAACCAATTAGATTTTACAGTCTTATCAAGTACTTAGTTTATCAAACGAACACTTGTAGCTTTTCTTCCACAGAATTTTCTCTTGGGGTGTTTCTGTAAACATTCAACACATTATCTTATAGCTTTTCCTTTATTCGGTTAAAATGAATTCGCCATTTCTCTGCCAGAGCTTCTACTTTTAAAAGTTGTTCTATGTCAGCCTTATTTTTAATTTGTTGAAAGAAAAGCTTATTTGCATGAAGCACAGATATTTGCTCAGTATCCCTAGATACCAATGTAATAAGCGAATCATGTTCGATTACACCTTCTTTTAATACCTTTGCAAAATAACCCGTATATCCTGTTTCCATTACTCGTTTAAACAAACCTTTTACACTTGTATGACGATCAATTGTGTTACAAGGTACCCTTCCCTGCGTTATTGTGACAACTGCCTCGCCAATTTGATATACATCACCAATACATACATGCTCCTCCAAAAGGCCGCTAACAGTGATATTTTCACCAAATGCAGCGGTAGTGAGTTCCGTGCTAAATTCATGATTCCAAAACGAATAATGTTCGGTTGGATAAAAACAGACGGCACGCTCCGCTCCACCATGATTTTTTAAATCAGCTACTGCATCTCCTTCAAAACCTTCTTCTCGTAACAAAACCTTTTCGATTTTCTTTTTTGTGATTGCCGTATTCATTTGTTTACCCGACGCATAACTCATGATCTCTGGTTCAGCAACAGCTAGATTGGATATAGAAAGATGTCTCATACAAACTCCTTTACACATTGTTTTATTAAGTTTATCAAACTTTTCACTCTAATTGCATCTTAAAATCAAGAAACTATAGACAGATATTGTAATAATGACTAAGATAAAAGTAACATAAAATTCCCATAAGGAGTATGATTAATGAGTAAAAAGAACTCAAAATTGACTGATGAATTCATCCGATCACTTGCCATTTTATTAATAGCTGTTATTGTTTTTTCTGAATCTTACCGAATTCTTGCAATCATCGCTCTTGTTCTAACTTTAGTAGTGCCTACTGCCTATCACTCCATTCGAGATGTATTGGAAACAAAACGCCTACAGAAAAGCGGAATGCCACAGATCGATCAAATGAATGGCTTTCAATTTGAATATTATTTGCAAGCGCTCTTTTTTGGATTAGGTTATAAACCATCCGTAACAAAAAGAAGCTATGATTTTGGTGCAGACTTAATCTTAGATGGTAAAAACCGTATTGTCATTCAAGCAAAGTGTTATGGCGAGAAAAACAAAGTAGGCATTGATGCCGTCCAACAAATTTATGCAGCCAAAACCTATTATAAAGCACAGGAAGCCTGGGTTCTCACCAATCGTAGTTTTTCACCCAGTGCGATAAAATTGGCGGAATGCTGCAACGTAAAACTACTCGATCGAATGGAATTGCAACATTTCATTTTAAAGATTCATCCTGATGGGGCTATAGCTAATTCGCAGGTAGTTCATCATCCTCTTACTCCTGCTCCCTTAACTTCTAGTAAGACTTGTGAAAAATGTGGCTATGCCATGCAAAGACGGATTGGGAAACGTGGCGAATTTTTGGGTGCTCCACTTATCCAAAGTGTCGACATACTGAGTCGATTTTAAAAGCAGAATAATCTTTGTTTACATAATAAAATCATTGAAAACTATTTAAAAAAGGATCGCACGTTTAACGTTGCGATCCTTTCACTTAAAGTACCTTACTTAAAAATGTCTGTGTTCTTTCGTTTTGAGGATGATCAAATATCTCATTTGGACTTCCCTCTTCTACAATGATTCCATCATCCATAAAAAAGACTCGGTCTCCTACTTCTTTAGCAAAACCCATTTCATGAGTCACAACAACCATTGTCATACCTTCCTTCGCCAAATCCTTCATGACTTCTAACACATCACCAACTAGCTCCGGATCTAGTGCAGAAGTTGGTTCATCAAATAACATTATTTTTGGATTCATTGCTAAAGCTCTTGCAATGGCCACGCGCTGCTTTTGCCCACCTGAAAGGCTTGATGGATACTCAGATTCTTTATCAGAAAGACCTACTTTTGCTAGAAGCTGCCTCGCTTTTTCCTGTGCTTCATTTTTGGCTGTTTTACGAATAATATGTGGAGCCATCATGATGTTTTCAAGTACGGTCTTATGAGGAAACAAATTAAAATGTTGAAAGACCATTCCGACATTGGTACGAAGTTCGTTAATATTTGTTGTCGGATCCGTTAAATTTATTCCTTCTATATAAACCTCACCCTCAGTAATATCCTCCAATACATTTAAACATCGTAGAAATGTGCTTTTGCCAGATCCAGAGGGTCCAATGACACACACCACTTCCTTCTCAGCGATAGAAGTAGTAATACCTTTTAACACCTCATTTGCACCAAATGATTTATGTAAATCCTTTATCTCTATCATTGTTGTCATGATCGCTCTAGTCTCCTTTCCACTCTACGCAATAAGAGCGAGATTGGGATGGTTATCATCAAATACATCACACATACGATAAAATAGACATCAAAGTAGTTGACATATGAACTTGCAACCTGTCGTCCCTGGTACATTAATTCCCCAACCGCAATAGCTGAAAGTAATGACGTATCCTTTAAACTAATGACAAACTGATTTCCAAATGGGGGAATCATTAATTTTAATGCTTGTGGCCAGATAATATATCTCATCGTTTGACCAGAATTAAAACCGAGTGAACGGCCGGCTTCCATTTGCCCCTTGTCTACAGATTGAATTCCACCCCTAACAATCTCAGCGATATAAGCACCTGAATTTATGGCAATAATGATGTTAGCCGTTAACATTTTATCAAGATTAAGTCCTAATAGTTGGGGTAGACCAAAATGAAGAAAGAAAATCTGTGCAAGCATCGGTGTTCCTCGTACTAATTCTATGTAGATGGATGCAATGGCATAGATTATTTTGTTTTTAGATGTTCGCATCAGACCAAAAATCGTTCCAATGACACAACCAAGTGATATACCAACTATAGTTATAATGAGTGTATATTTTAAGCCTTCAAGTAGATAAGGCATGGCAACCTGAATGGATTCTAACAATGAACATGTCTCCTTCCTCTAGCAATGACGACTTTTCATATCTTTAAAAAGATAGAAAAGCCGTCTACTTTTTTATTCTGCTTCACCAAACCATTTTTCATATAGCTCATCAAATCTTCCATCTTCTTTTAATGTCGTCATAGCTTCATCAACAACATCTCGAAGCTCTGAATCCTTTGGAAATGCAATACCATAATCTTCCCCTGTTAATCGTTCCCCAACACGGGTAATTTCGCCGTTGGCATCTGATTGACTATAATATTCAACATTTGGAATATCATAAAGAACGGCTTCCACATGCCCTTGAAGCAATGCTTGATAGGCTTCTGTTATTTCTGGATAAGCCTCAATGTCAGCAACTGTATTATCCTCGAGATAGTCTTGACTGGTAGAAGAGGAACGTGTTGAAACCTTAGTTGATTCTGTTAAATCATCAATTGACTCGATCTCATTATTCCCTTCTAATACGGCAAGTGTTAATCCAGCTTCATAATAAGGTTGCGAGAAATCAATATTCTCTGCTCGATCTTCTGTAATCGTAATTCCAGCAATACCCATATCATAACGACTTGTTTCCATACCTGCTAGAATCCCTGAGAACTCCATTTGTTCAAATTCCACTTCAAAATTCGCTTCTTCAGCTATCAGTTCAACTAGCTCAATATCAAAACCAACTAATTCTCCATCTTCAATAAACTCAAACGGCACGTAGCTATTATCCGTTGCAACTGTGTATGTATCTCCTTCATTAAAGGAGCCTGTTGAACTACATCCAACCATTAACCCAAATGATGCTGTAACAACTGTGCCAATCTTCCATTTCGTTTTCATCAAATTCCCCCAAGTCTTATTTTTTTATTTTTTCTAAAAATACAAAGTACATATTGTTCATACCTTAATTCTTCATTATTTAAACATCTTTTTTCTTTTTATTTCATAGTGTCTGAGTATTTCTTCATGCCATATTGACTAAAACTTTAGAAAAGCTTGAGAAATTCCACCCATTTTTTGTGCTATCTTATTAATCATAAAGGAAATATTCGCATATAAATCTTACAAGCTTGTAAGCTAGTTGAAAGAAAAATGAATCCTATTTATTTGAAAAACAAGGTATATTATCAGTACATTCGCATACGATTTGTACACATCAACCATTTGCCTGTCCTTAAAAGGAGTTTATACGATGAAAATTGCACTATTCACTGATACCTATCATCCACAAATTAACGGGGTTGCTACGTCAATTATGATATTAGAAAAATATCTTGTTAAACGAGGCCACGAAGTTTATATTTTTACTTCTTCTGACAGTCATGCTGATTTGCTTCAGGAGAGTGGCAAGGTTTATCGTTTTCGAAGCTTAGGAGCTGTGTTTGTTCCAGAGCGTCGATTAGCCATTGCTGGATTATTACGCGCTTCTCATTTAATGGAAGAGCTAGGGATTGAGCTAATCCATACTCATACTGAATTTTCAATGGGTTTAATGGGGAAACTGTTAGCTAAGAAGTATCATCTACCTTGTATTCATACGTATCACACGATGTATAAGGATTATCTTCATTACATTGCAAAAGGCAAACTAATTCCGCCATCTATGGTCGGAACGTTCTCGCGCTTGTTTTGCAAACGAACATTTGCTGTGATAGCACCTACCGAGAAGGTTAAAAATCAACTTGAGAACTATAATGTAAATGAACAAATACGTACAATCCCTACTGGTATAGATTTTGCCGCATTCAAAAGACGGTTTGATCAAACAGAACGAATCCAACAGATCAAGAAACAACTTGGTCTGCTTGCATCGGATAGAGTGTTACTTAGTGTTGGAAGAATTGCGGCAGAAAAAAATATGCAAGCGTTAATTCTTGCTATGCCTGATCTTCTCAAACAACATCCCAAAACCAAACTTGTTATGGTAGGTGATGGGCCAGCAAAAAAAGAGCTTGTTCAATTAACGAAACAAAATGGGTTATCCGCTCATGTTCTTTTTGTTGGAGCCGTGAAATGGTGCGACATTCCTTTGTATTATCATATGGCCGATTTATTTGTGAGCGCCTCTACCTCAGAAACACAAGGACTTACCTATATTGAAGCGATGGCATCCGGACTTCCAGTTGTTGCGAAGAATGATCCTAGTATTCAAGACTTAGTTATTCATCACAAGACAGGGTTTCTTTTTCAGAAAGATGAAGACCTAAGTCATCGATTAATTCAAACCCTCTTGCATCCAGAGAGTCTGCCTGTTATCAAGCAACAGGCAAAACGTCATATAAACAATTTGTCTGCTGAACATTTTGCTGATCAAATCGAGCGATTGTATGAAGAAGCCATTCATGTTTACAGCACTGATCACCACACACTTAGGTCATTGAATAAGAAAGAGAGACTGTCATGATACGATTAACCATGTTATCTTCTGCAGAAAAAGTCAAAGGTCAAGGTGTTGCTTCAGCTTATCGAGAATTAATTAATTTACTGGCTGTTCAGACTGAAACGTATACAATAGAGATTAATAAATGGGCGGCTGCAGATATTACCCATTATCACACCGTAGATCTACCCTTTTATTTATCCACCTTTTCAAAAAAAGAGGTATTAAGGTTGGGTACGTTCATTTTCTCCCTGAAACGGTAGATGACAGCTTAGATCTGCCAAAATGGGCTCGTGCCTTTTTTTATCGCTATCTCATTTCCTTTTATAAACGAATGGACAAGCTTGTAGTAGTGAATCCTGCTTTTATGCCAAAGCTTGCGGCATATGGGATCCCGTTAGAAAAAATTGAATATATCCCAAACTTTGTTTCAAGCAAAACCTTCTTCCCAATGGATGAAGTATTGAGAAAACAATTAAAGCATCAGCATATGAAAAAGCAGAGTTTTACTGTACTTGGAGCCGGACAGATTCAGCACCGAAAAGGAGTATTAGATTTTATCGAAGTAGCCAAACAGCTTCCCGACGTTCAGTTTGTTTGGGTAGGTGGATTTTCATTTGGTAAATTAACATCTGGTTATAAGGAGTTAAAGCAAATTGTTGATCACCCACCTGATAATGTTTTGTTTACAGGCATCGTAGATCGTGAAAAGATGAACATGTATTTTAATATGGCGGATGTAATGTTCCTGCCTTCTTTCCATGAACTTTTCCCAATGACAATACTCGAAGGCATGAGTAGTGGAAGGCCTATTTTACTCAGAGATCTTGATCTATATGAAGATATCCTTTTTGATTACTACATAAAAGAAACATCCGTAGCTTGTTTTGCCGAACAGATACTGAGGCTAAAAGAGGACACTGCCTACTATCAAATGGCCAAAAAACAAGCTGAACGTGGTGCCTTTCATTATTCAGAGGAACGATTAACAGAGATTTGGCATACGTTTTATCATCAACTTACGCTCAATGGTGAAGGTTTACCTCAATGAAAAAATCTACTCGTAATCACTTGATTAATATCGTGCTCATCATTCTGATAAGCACGGGTTTTATTTTTATTGCCTTTCGTGATGTCGATTGGAATTCCTTTAAATCAGGCCTTATCGGCGTTCAAATTCACTGGATCGTGGCCGGGGCTTGTGCAATGATTGTGTATTGGTTACTAGAGGCACTTGTTTTGCATAGCATGATACGTTCACAATCAAATCATTTCCATTTTGGATCTTCCTTTAAAATATCGATGGTTGGACAACTTTTTAATATCATTACCCCTTCATCAACTGGTGGTCAACCCGCACAACTGTTTATGTTATATAAACGCGGCATGGATATCGGTACGGCCAGTTCTATCTTACTTATCAAATTTATACTATTTCAAACGATACTCGTTCTATTGTTTATCGGTATGTTTGTCTATGGTTATCAAGATCTTGCCATGATTGTTCCAAACATGAAGTATTTTGTTATGATTGGTTTTGCGGTCAATACAGCTGTGATCACCGGTTTACTCTTAATCTGTTTTAGTAAACGAACGGTATTCACCTTGATCCACCTATTATTAGCGCCAATTTCTTTATTCAAAAAAGAGAAAGCCATTCAATGGAAGGCTATACTGAATGACAAAGTCATTAGCTTCCATGCCGAAAGTAGAAAGTTAATACATCACAAAAAATTGTTAGTAACCTGCTCTCTCTATACGGTGATTCAACTACTCGTGTTTTTTTCAATCCCATTCATTGTCTTTTTAAGCCTCGGATACGAAAATATACACCTTGTAACTGGTATGGCTTTTCATGCGTTCATCATGATGTTCTCTTCGGTGATTCCGACACCTGGTGGAAGTGGCGCCGGAGAATATAGTTTCACTCTTTTATTTGGCTCGATGACAAGCCAATCAGACTTATTAGTTGGCTTGTTGCTATGGCGAATCCTTACTGCATACAGCTGTATCATCGTTGGATCGGTTGTTATGCTTTTCAAACAGCTAAAGTGAAAGAACTCCACTCAGAAGGATCCTAAAACGGGATGCTTCTTTTTCTTTGGTCTATCATAGCTCCATTATTCATAGGTATGGAGGAAGTCTGTTTAAAGGAGGCTGCTATGATTCGGATCAACGGCCAGTTCATTCAAGATAGTCAATTGAATGGAATACAAGTTACAGCTAAACAACGACCAGTATTAAATAATATTGCGAGTAACCAAACGGTCTATGACTTCTATACGTTGGATGAATTAGTTTTCGAAGTAACAGTTCGTGCAAATACAACACAGGCTTCTTATGACTTACTTCAAAGTGGCGTTGGATTTGCAGATTTTGAACACTCTACTTGTAATCAAGCATTGTGGACATTAACAAGAGAAGGAGGTTTCCTGCTTAAACCCTCAGTTAGTCCGCAACGAGGAATCGATGATATTTTTAAAAATGGATCGATGTACTCATTTGAATGTGCTGTCGCGATCATCATTATCTTTTACAAAGCTACGCTAGATTCTATTGGAGCTGCCTCTTTTAATCAACTATTTAGAGGACTCTACTTATTCTCGTGGCGTTACGATGAAGATTTACATTTAATTAGTCACTCTGGTTCCGAGTTTTTACCTGGTGACTGTGTCTACTTTAACAATCCCGATTTTAATCCCCTAACTCCTGAATGGCGTGGTGAAAATACGATAGTCATGGATTATGATCTATATTTCGGTCATGGCATTGGAATTGCTCCAGGTGCTGAGATTATTAAGTCACTAAACGAGCAGCGAAGACCAAGAGCCGTACTTTCCGCATATTTAGAGAATAGGATTACCCATCCTGAATATAGGTACCTCCGATGATCATGAAAAAAGGAATCATTCTCCCTTGATATTGGAAGAATGATTCCTCTATTTATTGCTTTACAACTTTATAAGTTCAATAAGATAAACTCGATCATCATCAAGCCAAAACCGGATCTCAGCCTGCCGATCTTGATAGCTTATATATAAATGATTATCGTCGTTTATTTCATCGTGATAATTCGCACCATATTGTTTAACAATCTTGTCTTTATGATCGCCAACTGAAATACCTTGACTTGTTTGTACATCTTTATTTTTTGTCGAGATATAATTGATTTGATTGGTTTCATTTAAGGCGATGACTAACTCGTAATAGGAAAAGGAATTCTTATACTCATTTGTATCAACTGGCAATGGATATAAACTTGAAGGATCAAGCTCGTCTATATCGCTATTCAAATAAACATCCTCTAGATGCTCATTTGTCATATCTCGATTAATCTCCTTAGACTCAACAACAATAGAATGAAGAATGCCCACACCAAGTAGACAGATCATTAAGATACCTAAAACAAACATCCATTTTCTCAATCGTTTCACTCAGCGATTTGTCCTTATTACTAGCATGAAGCAAGAATCTAAAGAAACTCTAAAATCCTTATCAAGATTTTGTGAACAAATAATTGATTGATTGTTTTGATTGGAAGTGTAAACAAATGAAAAATGATATGATTAATATACATAGATGAATAAATGGATGCAGGTGAATCGTATGATTGATTTAAAGACTCAGTTAAAGAAAAAACCAAACCCATCAAGTGAATTAATAGATAAAATGCTTAAACAGGTCGGTTCTACAGACCCAGAATTAAGAGACCAATTAATCTATACTCAATTTTCTAATTGGATAGGTAATCAGCAATTAAATAATGAACAAATAAAACGGCTACTTAATACTTGCTTACAGAATATTAGCTTTCACTTAGGAGAAAAAGAAAACGATTCCATTTTCAAACGATCATTTTCTATATTGCTTTGCACAGAGTGTATTCAACATTATAATGAGTTAAATAAAGTGGAATATGATTACGCATTACAAATGGCGCATATGTATTTAAATGAAGAATTAGATCTTAGAGGGTATGTAGAAGCGAAGGGTTGGGCGCACGGTATTGCTCACTGCGCTGACTTTTTAGTAGCTTTACTATCTAATAGTTATTACCATCAAACAAACATAATCGAAACGCTACATTCAATACAAACATCCCTATTCACTGAAATGGCTTTTGTAGATGATGAGACGGATAGATTAGCTGCACCAGTGAAATTACTTTGCGATAAATTTCCACATCAACAACCTTTAATTAAAACCTGGATCAATTCTCTTCCAGCATTAATAGCTGATTTGCAATCTAAAGACATCTCCAATCAAAATCTCTACTTTTATCGAACACGAACAAATGTTGTTCATTTTTTAAGTAGCCTTTACTTCGAATTATTACAGGCAGAGCATAGAGAAAATGAGGAAATCATACACTCAACTTATGGAGTTATTCAACGTTTAAGAAAAATGTCTTGATCTCCAACTATTAGGGTACATTAATAACTAGTTGAATTTACCATTGGGGGTCTTTAACATGTTTTTAGTGAGCTTTCTCTTTAGTATCCTGGTTCCAACAATAATGCTTCTCATTCAAAAGAAATGGACTATTTTTAAATCTGTTTTTGATATCATTGCTTTGTTGTGCCTTTTGATCTTTATAAGCATTACGGCAAGTGCAATCTATGAGATCCTTGCAGATAACACCGTCTTTATGACAAATATTCACGCTCTCTTTTTGAATGGTTTTTTTCTTGTCTCTGGTGGGTATGTGGTTCTTTACGCGATTTATAAAATTATGTACGGCATTGTAAAAACATGAGATTTTTTGCGCGTAATCGATGGATTTCCGCGCATTTTTCACATTTTTACGCACAGGGTATAATTTTTTGAGCATGACATATTCATTTTTGAGCACCTGAGGAATTTTTGAGCACTGCCCTAGTTTTTTTGAGCAGACTCACACATTTTTCGCGCATGTTTTATTCCTCGTCTTCACTCTCTATATTTTTCTGAAGAGTAAACAACTCAAGTTCGCCATTCTCCAAGTTATCCGCAAGTAAAAATTCTTTATTCTCTACCGTCAAATATATGACGGTTCCTTTTTCTACATAATTTGAGACAAGATGCTTGTTTGGCAAATTATCGGGACTTATTTTTCTTTTCACTTCACCAATTTTTTCACCAACTGTAAACTGTTCATCATATTGATGTTCCTCTGCAGTACCTACATAATAAAACTCACTCTCATTCACATAAAGAATAGATTGATAGGATCCTCCACCAGTTGTTGATTGATTACATCCCATAAGTAAAAGACCAAAGAGCATGATGACCAATAACCATTTCAACTGATTACCCTCCTCTCAATCAAGTCGAGTGTCTTTTATTGTTGTCTACGCTTACACTTGCTATGCTTTTACTATAGACTTTTTCCAACAAGAAAGAAGTGACCGCATGGAATCGTTTAAACTATGGAAAAAATACGGATGGCGCGCGACATTACTGATTATCACTGAATTTTTTCTCACATTTAGTTTCTTTTTATTTGTACCATTTATCTCATTATATGTAACTGGTGAACTTGGTTATTCTCTTGCTTTTGCAGGAATTTTACTTGCCTTAAGACTAGTTGGCCAACAAGGCTTTATGATGTTTGGTGGTTATTTTGGAGACAAATTCGGATACAAACAAATGATGTTTATTGGATTTTTATGCCGAGGCATTGGATTTGCAGGCATTGGACTTGTTGAATCTCACGCACTCCTACTCGTTATGGGTATGATTGGTGGGCTTGGTGGTGCCTTATTTAGTCCAGCACTAAAATCATTGCTAATCTATAATCAACCTAAGAGCTACCATCGTGAATTATTTTCTTACATAAATATGACCGGAAATGCCGGGACCATTCTTGGCCCTTTGTTTGGCCTACTCTTTTCAGTTCAACAATTTCCGACTCTAAGCTTAATATCCGGACTCATGTTTGCGATGATCGGCACAATCTTATTGTTTCTTCCCATTAAACAAGCTGCGGCAGATGAGAATATTTCTTTTCGTTCTGGAATCAAACAGATTATTTTAAACAAACAACTGATCTCAATCATTATCCTAATGATCCCTTTCCACTTTATCCATCAGCAGTTGTTCCTGACCTATCCACTTATCGCAACAAAACTGACAGGGAGCTCAGGCTGGTTATTCACATTAATCACTATCTTAGTTATTATCGGTCAGCTATCCATTACAAAACACACTAAAAAAAGATCTACTACATTTTTATTAACCACAGGATATCTTGTCTTACTGTTAACCTTTGTCCCATTAATTATTTTTGAACACACATCTACACTTATCCTATCGTTAGTAGGGATCGCTCTCTCGATTATGCTGATGCAGCCAACCTTTCATTCCTACATTGTTGGCCAAGCAACTTCTAGTACTCTAGGCATATTCTTAGGATTTTCAAATCTTGCGATGGCGATTGGCGGTGCTTTTGGGAACATATTTGGTGGGAGTTTGTATGAATCGTTTACTGAGCAAAGTCAAGGTAGCTTTTATTGGGTTCTGTTAGCGATGGTTTGTGGCTTAGCTTTCCTATACGGGAGAATAACGATGACCCGCCACAAAACAAAGTTGAGATGACACTTCGGGAAATGCGTCAGAAAAAACGATTAGCGTATTGATTAATCATAGGGAGGCACACTACATGTAAAAAGGGTGTGCCTTTTTTGAAATTATTGCAGGTATCTTGCTTCACTTTGTTACTATTGCTTACACCTTGTGCGGTCGGGAAGCAGAAACATAAGTGATCAATCAATTTGAACAGCCATCCATTTTAGAACGAGCCTTTCTTCGTTCGCTTGGTGAAAGTGTCATTTTAAAAGTGATGGTCTCTCATGGGGACATCCAACTTTATTTTGCTCCAAGAATTGAAAAAATTGTACACAATGACACAGAGGATTTTTATGATATTTCATTACGAGTTATTGGATTTGAAGGTCCACATAACCCTCCATATACGTTGATAAAAATGACAGTTCGCATTCCAGGTAATAACTTTGAAAAGTATAGTGTCTTACATTATAGCCACAGAGTGATCTCCAACGAAGAGCTAGACGAACTAGCAAAATTTGCACCGGATTAAAGAATTATTCCCCTTCCACATGTATAATCTTTTCTCCACCATCGTCATCATAAATCGTTAGTGTGAAACTTTTCATCTTCTCAAGTAATTCTTCAGGAAAGTCTTCTGCAAATGTAACACCATATGTTTGCTCACTTCCAGAGTCAATACTAACAGGTATGAACTCTTTCATGGCGTCTTGGCTAAGATCAAAGTCCCTTCCCTGATACGCTTGGACATCCGGGTCTGAAAAGATCACCTCAAACGAGATTTCAGTTGAAGACCTACCTTGATTTTCAAGAACCAAGTTAAAGTTTTTCACAGGTTCACTCATTGTATAACTCCTGATAAACTCGATATTTTGTGCGTTAGAATTGCAACCTATTAATAGGATAGATAACAGTATGGTTGAAAATAAAAGAGCTACTAAGCTTCTCATTATAACCTCCAAAATATTCCTTATACCTAAATTAGTATTAATGATATGTTCGCAAAATGTTCATAATCATTTTTGTCTAATTATGTCGAATGAGTATGACTATAGTCCAGTTCCATTTATAATGTGTAATTGAAATACATTAGAAAATTAAGGGGATTGAATATTGAATAAAAAATATCTTTTACTATCACTTGGTCTAGTTAGTGTAATGGCGCTTGCCGCTTGTGGCACTGAGGACAATGCTCCAGAAACTTCAAACGCCGAAGAAACATCACAAGAATCTAAAGAGACTGTGGATACTACACAAGCAAACGTAACTGAAGATGATGATGCAGACGATGAAGTATCAGTAGATAATGATTGGGAACACCAAATTGGTGATACAAATGATGATGGCACGATTAAACTTTTGATGAGAAATGATACAACAGATGTGCTTGAAACCGGAACCATGTCCCTCAACCTTCCACAAGTAACGGTAAGCGAAATTATGGAATGGTCTGCTGATTTGGCTGAATACTACGATTTTGAGCCCACAGGTGTCATTCAAATTGATATGGAGGTTTCAAATTCATCAGATGACACCATAAACTATTATATGGATCAAGCAACCATCACAACAAACACCGGAGAGCAACTAGAACCTGACTTACTTTCAAGTGATCATATTGGTGGCGAGTTTATTGGAGCCGTGAACAAAAGCGGATCCGTTCGATACTTGCTAAAAGATTCTAACCCTAACGACGTTGAATGGGTACGCATTATAATTGACGGCCCATATGACGAAAACTTGGATGCAGTTGGAGAAGACATTGACGTTCAAATTGATTTTTAATTTAGAGCCTTCATTGGCTCTTTTTCTATTAATCTTATGTCTTATATTTTTTATACGATTCTATATCTATTTTCAATTGAGCTAAGGAATTTTGCCAAAAGGTTGGTTGTGTTAGATCTATATGAAAGTGTTTTTTGATTAGAAGCTCAAGTGGAATTGTTCCGGTATCACTTAGAAACGATTGAAACTTCAAAGGGAATCTTTCATCTGTTTTTGCCATTTCTAGAAGTCCAGTGCTTAACAAAAAGCCAAATGTATATGGATAATTATAAAAAGGAGTGCTTGCTTGATAGAATTGGACATATTTCATCCACATAAAAGGTTCATACTCCCTTAACGCATAACTATAAGCCTTCTCTTGACTTACTAAAGATAGTTTTTCTATTTTCTCTAGATTAAGAGATCCTATTTTTCTACATTCATAAAAATCATTTTCAAATAAGAATGCTGCTCTGATAGACGTCAAATAGTTTAGACTACGCTTTAGTTTCGACTCCAGTATTGCTGTTTTTAGTGTAATGTCTTTAGTGTGATGAATGAGATGATTGATAAACAAAGTTTCAAAAAATATAGATGAAGTTTCAGCCATTGTCATTTCAAATGTTTCATCTGAAAAAAGTAGCGACGGCTTATTCTTCATTTGACGAAAATGCCAAGCATGACCTAATTCATGTGCAAGTCTTCTAGCACTATCGATACTATTATCATAACTTAATGAGATTCTTGATTCTCTCTTTGATATAAATGGTGCACAAAATCCCCCAGGAGATTTTGACTGTCGTTGTTCAGCATCCACCCACTTTTTTGATATGGCTTCCTTTACGAATTCCACCATATTGCTATCAATATTTTCAAGAGCATCACTCAGTAAGTCAACTGCTTCTTTAAATGTAATCTTGTATGTCACTTCCTCGGAAGAGCTGGTGTATTCATGCCATGAAAGACGTTGTTTATCTAATTCTTTCGCTCTAATAGTTAAATATGTAGTAAAATCCTCTCTGTAATTATCTACTGTTCCCCACATCATGTCTAATGCCTCTTTAGAAATACCATTTACCTTTAATGTTTCATCAAGGTAATCGATTGATTTCATTTTGTAGAGAGTAAGTCTTAAACCAACCATCTGATTATAGATTGAGGCAAATATGTTAGCTTGTAATGCCACACTTTCATTTAATTCCTTAAATATGTTTTCCTTTTCAGGTAATTCTGTATGAGACATAGCTAAACGACTAGCTTCAGCGAAAGATAATTCGGTATGCAAATGATTAAAATAAGCCTTTACCTTTATTTGATCTCGAAGCTGTATGTACATATCTTCAAAACTACTTAATGTTTCTTTTGAAAAACTTGAAATTTCTCTTTCCGCATTGCTTTCATTTATCCCTCCTTTTACTAATTCGGATACAAAACGATTGTTAGTAATATGAGACCAGTTTTCATATTGTTCCTCACTTAAGTTTCTAAGAGACTTTCGTACATCTAATAGAATTTGACGAACTTTAGTCTTAACGGTTGAAATATTTGTATCTAATGAACGTAAACTGGAGGCTTCTACTTCTTCAGTCGTTAAACAATAATAAAAAGATTCTATTGATTCAATTTCTGTGATTATTTCTGATATGATCATCAATTCATGTGATCCAAGTATTTTTGAGTAGCTATCGAACTCAATGGCAACCAATCTTTCTAAAAGATCTTTTATATGTTTCTCTAATCTATTGATGTCCAATCCATAGTAAAGGCTATCCAAATCCCAGCGTATTGGCACATTAATTGTATCCAAAGCCTTCCCCCTCCTTGACTTAGTTTAAACTAGTTTTCCTAGATAAATAAAAGTCTGTTCCTCCTAATCAAATTAACGGTTGGACTATGCTCAGTTCGAAACAATCATCGCTTGAATACTGCTAGATTAGAGTCTGTTCCTCCTAATGTTGCTTGCGGGGTTAGACTATGCAGTTCCCAGCCTTCCTTTGCTTGTTCATTTAATACATCCTGAATGCTTGCTAGCTGCTTCTTAGTAATAACGTTAGTAAGTAAAAGAGTTTTGTATTCCAATAAGTTCACACTCCATCCTATCATTTTATGGGGCAAAATCAGTAACACCAGTCATTAATAAAACAATCCATACAATATATAATAGTGGAAATGATAACGAAAGTAGTAACGATAAAATAGGGACCAATCTCTTTTTTGTTTTGACTATAGAAAATATGGACAGCATTACTCCAATGAATGTAAAGGCAAACATAGAATAGTCACCAGACATATATCCAATCATAACAATTCAAAAAATGTAAAAGTGAAAACGAAACACAAGATACTCATTGCTAAAGCTGTATAGACTAAGAGATTTTCTCTTTTTTTAGTATTCATCCTTCCTCCTTCCTTATTATGGGATTGTCATTAGTCTAACATATATGTTCATATTTTTTAAACACGCATAAAACTTAAATCATCTCCAATATATTGTTATGGATTTCTAAATGATTTCTAAATTATTTATATAATTGAACCAACTTACCTAATTTAACTGTATGATTACGATCGATACAGGTTTTATGCCCGGTAACCCTGAATCTTCAAATTTGGATGACTCCAGTATATATTTTAGTATTAACTGCATTGACATTAATGACCATAATAAAAACAAAAAACAAAGGTTGAGATTAACCTTTGTTTTTTCTTGTTTAATTTGACGTTGCTAGTCATTCGTTCAACTATATTTTTAGTGCGTAATTATTACTTCACAGTTTTATGGAAAGTCGTGCGTAATAATGCGATCAAAATGACAGCTGATAACACGATGTTAATGACAAATAATACACGTATATTTAAAAACTCTGCCCATAAGCCTCCAACGATAATTCCTAGTGGCATCGTCATTTGTGCGAGTGTTGCTACAGATCCTGAAACACGTCCCAACATATGATTAGGCGTATTCTCTTGGCGAACAGCAAGATATATCACATTTGAAACGCTTGTTGAGAAAGTAAACAATGCCATAGCAATGGCAATCATCCACCAAGAGGTAGCAAAAGCAAGAATGCTAAATGCAATCACATCAAAAATGTTTGTATATGTATAGATTTTCCCTCTAGGAAAAAGTGTTGTTAGCTTTTTAACAATAAGCGCTCCAATAAGACCGCCCGCGGAACCAATGCTTATATAAAAACCCACTTGTGCTTCTGTTGCTTGGAGCTCATCCAAAGCAAAAAAGTGTAAAACACCCATCATCAAACTAAAGCCAAAGTTCTGAAAAAAGATTACATACGTTGTAACTCTGAGAAGCGGATTATTAAAGAGTTCATGGAACCCTTCTTTGGCCTCTTTCCAAAATGAGCCATTCTCGCTATTTTCTAGTCCCTCTACTTTTAGCGACGGCAGCAAAATCGCGCATAAAAGGGCTAGTGTGATAAAAACAAGCTGTACAGCCGTAGTTCAGCAAAACTAAAAGCAGCCAGTGTTAAACCAGCAAACATAGGTCCGATAAGACGCACCATGTTTGTAACGATACCAAGTCTTGCATTAGCCTCTGTTAACTGGTCTTTTTGCACAGTTTGTGGCAATGCAGCATGGGTTGCACTAGTATGTATGAGACCGGAAGTAGCAAAGAAAAAACCAACAAAATATAAGCTCCAAAGCTGTACGCTTTCAGAAAATAGTAGAACGGTTAAAATTGCGATTGTTATCCATTGCAGCGCCGCAGCAGAAACGAGCAATTTTTTACGATTGATTCGATCTACAAAAATACCTGCAGCAATTCCTAAAAGACCACTTACTAAAAACTCCATTAAGCGCATGGTACTTATTAGAAAGGCACTTTGTGTTAATTCATACATTAATAAAGGCATCATCACAATGTACATGTAAAGACCTAAATTGCTAGTTGTATCACTACCTAATAAAAATAAAAAAGGTCGATTCCTCCATAGTGAACGCGCTGGATCTTTTGAAAACGTAGGTTTCGGATTCTCCAAACAGACTCCTCCTATAATATAAAAATCAGAAAATATTTGAACCAATTAAAACTTTCAAATAATCATGCTTTCGTATCTTACCATACTTTTATTGAATAATTTGGAATTATCATATTTTTTTATTTGGATTTTTGAGACCGTTTTTTACATGCAAGACCTCCTCTCCACACGTGAGAGACCGTTTTCTACATGCAAGATCCGCTTTCCACATGCAAGACCTCCTCTCTACACGCGAGAGCTCGTTTTCTACATGCAAGATCCTCTTTCCACATGCAAGGCCTCCTCTCTACACGCGAGGGCTCGTTTTCTACATGTAAGATCCTCTTTCCACACGCAAGGCCTTTTCTCTACACGCAAGAACCCTCTTTCTACATGCGAGATCCACTTTTCACACACACCGCCTCTTCGCAACATCACTTCTTCAGGCAACTCTTTTATTCATATTAGCCGATCCCTCCTTGTCACCCCCATCCCCTCTCCAACATAGGCTATTGTACTAAGTTCACGGAGGAGAGGTTCATCATGGTTGAGCTGACGCTGGCGCATTGGGTGTATTTGGCGGGTACGGTTTTGATTATATTAACGATGCTGGTTCGGCAGAATGTGTTGGTTCCGTCGCTGTTGATGACGTTTTTGGTGGGTTGGCTGTATATGGGCTCTTTTGCGGAGGGGCTACAGACGATTTTTAATGCGAGTTTGGTGGCGGCTGCGGAGTTGTTTAATATCTTCTTGATTATTACGGTGATGACGGCCCTTTTGCATGCGCTTAAGTCACTTCAGGCGGATGAGCGGATGGTGCGTCCGTTTGGTTATGTGATGAAGACGGGGCATTCGTCGTTTTGGGTATTGGCCTTTATTACGTATGGGATTTCGTTATTTTTCTGGCCGACGCCTGCCATTCCTCTAGTTGGAGCTATCTTGATTCCGGTTGCAATCAAGGCAGGACTACCTCCGATGGCAACTGGAGTAGCGATCGCCATTGCAGGTCAAGGTATGGCATTGTCGTCTGATTATATGATCAAAATTGCTCCAATGCTAAGTGCAACGGCGGTTGGAGTTGAGGTTTCGTCCGTTGCTGATAAGGCGTTGGTGCTGTCCCTTATCACGGGCATTACGGCATTGGTGTTGGCTTACTTTCGTTTACGGAAAACGATTCAAAAGCCTTCGATTCAGCATTTGCAGCGATGGAACAAAGTGAATGGGACGGAGAAAGTTTATGCTTCACGCATTCAAACCAAAAAAGAAGCGAAGGTTGGTCTCTTTTTTGCGATTGCCGTTCCTCTCGCTTTTTTAGCGATTGTTGTGTACATGGTTTATGCCACATTTACAGAAGGCGCGTCTCTTGAGGGTGGAGCTGGTGCTGCTTTAATAGGTGGCGTAGCGGTGTTACTGATGATTTCAGCGAGTGCGGTATATAATTGGAGGCAGTCTTTAAATCAGGTTAGTGATCATTTAATTGAAGGCTTTACGTTTGCGTTTCGTGCGATGGGTCCTGTGATCCCGATTGCTGGGTTTTTCTTTTTAGGAAGTGGCGAGATTTCGGCGAAGATTTTTGCCTTAGAGCAAGGTGTGCAGGCACCATCGTTTCTATTTGAATTGGTTGAAGCTTGGGCAGCATTACATTCCGGAAAATCCGTTTTTTGTTGGATTTGGTTTGTTGATAGTTGGTATGGTAACAGGTCTTGATGGTTCTGGATTCTCTGGTTTACCTTTAGTTGGCGCCTTATCAGGAGCTTTGGCACCAACTGTTGGTGTTGATGCCGCCACTTTAGCTGCCATCGGTCAAATGGGCGCGGTATGGGTTGGTGGTGGCACGCTCATTGCATGGTCGTCGATTGTCGCAGTAGCCGGTTTTGCAAAAGTATCAGTCATTGAGCTTGTCCGGCAATGTTTTATCCCTGTTATAACAGGTTTGATACTTTCAACTATTGTGGCGATCCTTTTGTTTTAGATAATGTGACAACTGTGATTTCAGGGCGATTAAATAGTCTCACTGGAATAACGCTGTTTCCTAGTCCACGATTAACAATCATGGTTGTTTCATTGCTAGTATAGGTGCCTGATGTGTAGTTAGGAAAGAACCCTTGGCCAGGTGCGATCACACCACCAAGTAAAGGAAAACGAAACTGTCCTCCGTGCGCATGTCCGGTGAACACAACGTCAATTGGCTTGGCCGCATAGACCTCCAACCATTCTGGACGATGTGATAATAACATGGTAAAAGCCTCATCATCGGGAATGTCTTCAAAGGCCGTTTCGATTGATGCTTCAAGCGCTTGATCTTCAGCCATTCCTTCTGAAAAATTTGGATCGGATACACCTAATAAATTTATAGCTGCACCATTGGATTCAATTGTGACTGCTGCATTATGTAAGACAGTAGCTCCAGCGTCTATTAATTGTGGTTCTAACTGATCATAGTTTCCAGAGTGCCACTCGTGATTTCCGGTAACATAGTATACCGGGGCAATGGTTGATAGCTTTTCAATTAGTGTTATAGCTTGTTTTTCCTGATATCTTCTGCTATCAATAATATCACCTGTAAAAACGATGATCTCTGGTTCTGCATCTTCTACTTTATCCACTAGTTTTTGTTGCTCTTGTCCAAAGCTCTTATTATGTAAATCAGATAACTGAACCATTTTATACCCTTCAAATTCATCAGGAATGCTGTCGCTCTCAAACGTGAGGTTAGTCACTTCAAGTGCATTATTTTGATAATAGAAAAATCCGGCTAATAAAAGAATTACTGCGAAAAATAGGACGATGATTCTGCCTCGATATTGGTATATTTTTGTGATCATAACAACTGTTCCTTCCACATGTCTTTCTTAAATTGTATGGTATTTAACAGACACAGTAAACAAATAAAATGCCTCCTACTCCGCATATGCGAAATAGGAGGCATTCACTTATTCTTTATCTTTTTTATCTTTATTCTCTTTCTCTTGATCAACCGTTCCATCCTCAAGGCTTTTGTCAAAAAGATCCTTTGTTTCTTCTTCACCTGATTTGTTTTGGTCTTTCTCTTTTTCGCTCATGATTACACTTCCTTTCTCTCTATAATCTACTATACCCATCTGAGAAAAAAGTTAATCATTCACTTTCGGCCAAAAACTCATGAACCAAATCAATTGGAACGGCAAGTCCTACTGAATCTTCTTCACTTCGAAAACCAGGAATGGATTTGGCATACACAACACCAACTACCTCACCCGCTTCAGATAAAACAGGGCTGCCACTATGTCCTTGAAAGATACTTGCATCAATACGCACCGCATCGTAATGCTGTTGATTGTCAATGATCTCACCGCTGATTGCAATTTGATTATGGGTGAGTGGATTCCCGATAATATAAACAGATTGCTCACCATCAGTTCCTGCGCCGCTTAAAGGCAAAGCAGGATGATCACCTTCAGAGTCTATTCTAATCTTAGCAAGGTCCACTTCCGCGTCTTCATGAACAATCTCCGCTTGGTATCGCTCGCCATTTGCCGTTGTGACAATTAATGGACCATGTCCCTCTGCTACATGATGATTGGTTAAAATCAGGCCATCTTGATCATAAAAAAATCCTGTACCTCTTGATTGATCACGCTGGATGGTCACAACACTTTCTTTATACCCTTCAATTTCTGGCTGGCTTGATAGCTGTTCAGACTGATTCATGAGGTCCCTTCCATCCTGACTAAAGTGCTGTAGCAAAAAAGCTCCGGCATTGCCAATCAAGATGAGCGAAATGATAACAGCCCCAAACTTAACCCACCATTTTGGTTTTTTACGTTGTGCGTCTGGTTCTGTTAAAAAATCCTCGGGTTCAGGCTCTCCCTCCATGATTTCGTCCTCGCGTCGGTCATCTGTTTCTTTATCATGGTCCATCATAAGTTCTCACCTCATGCTAAAAGAGGCCTGATCGTAATCAGGCCTCCTCTTCCTTTTCACTCTCTTTTTTAGAGAGGTTTGTTAGTTCTGCTAACAGAATGTGCTGTGGCATATGAACCAGGTGTTCGATTGGTACATTTAAATGCTCCGCCAGCTTTTGTGCCGTTTCAGGTGATAATTGTAGTGGTCTCATTTTTCACTGTCCCCTTTCGTTGAGAAATCTAGTTCACTTAGCAAGTGTTTCACTGAACTAGCTGTTTTAATTGAGCGTAATCCTGCTCGATCTAGTTGAATGGATTTCATGGCTAGGTCTGGTCTCATACCACAGACGATAAGATCAGTTCCAATTAGCGTAAGCACGTCACGCAGACTATAAATACCATCTACTACTTCATCGTCAAACGTCTGTAAACCCGAGACATCAAGCACAAGTGTTTCAATCTTTTTATTTACCGTTTCCGATGTAATTTGACTAAACATCTCCGTGAATCGTTCTCCATCTAGCTGACCTATCAGTGGTAATACAGCTAAACCATCTAATAATGGTACAATAGGTGTAGAGATGGACCGAAGCCGCTCAAGTGATTGTTTGTATTCATTCTCTGTCAATTTCTGATCGGTAATATCTTTTTGAATGCCGACAAAATAATGCTTCTTTTCTTTCTTAAGATAAACAGGGTCAATCGTCAGTTCATTCCAAAATGGTTGTCCGTTTTTTTTATAATTTAAAATTTCAATGGTAATCGATTGTCTATTTGAAATCGCCTCTCTTAACAATTGCACAGATTCTGGATCCGTGTCTTTCCCTTGTAAAAAACGACAATTCGTTTTTAGGGTCTCTTCAACCGTATAACCAGTCATGGAAGTAAAACCTTTACTTACATATATAATTTCATTATCAGGTAAATCCGGATCCGTTACGAGAATTCCTACCCGCGTGTAATCAAGAATTTCAACCAATAATTCTGCTTGTTCAATGATTGCCTTCAACTAACAACCCTCCAATTGGTAAAAATAGTCTCCTGTAAGTAAGAAGATTAAAAGTCTCGTTCGTTGCCTGTATCATCTGTTTGAAATATAATAAGATACATTCTATTGTAACTTTTTTTTATAAGTAGGGTCAATTTATTTACACAACAGAGCTTGGAGGTCTTAGAACGTATGAAACCAGTAATTGTAGAAGAAGTTCAAAAACGAATAAATGACTTTAATGATCAAACAGTATACATTCATTTAGAAACAACAAATGGTGCTTATGCTACCCATAATGACGCTGATTTCTTTTCAGCAAGCGCGTATATTCGTAACGCTAAAGTTCATGTTGAACATGGGAAAGTTCTTGGAGATGGTCCATTTCGAGTTGGACTAAAAATAGACATCGGCTGGGTGTATGCAGAAGGTATTACTCATTACGAGGATGACCAAGATGGACGTCTGTTACTAGCGGGACATGGTGCAGAAGGAAAACTTGCTGTAGCCTTACAAATCAGCCGAACACCTTTTGAATAAGAGTTAGGAGAGATTATACATGAAACAAGAAAAACACGTGCTCGTTATTTTTCCACATCCCGACGATGAAGCATTTGGTGTTTCTGGAACGATCTCTGCACATCGTGCAGCCGGAACACCGGTAACATATGCCTGCTTAACACTTGGAGAGATGGGACGTAATTTAGGAAACCCACCGTTTGCGACAAGAGAATCACTTCCAGGCATTCGCAAAAATGAATTATTACAAGCTGCAAAAGCGATGGATATTCAAGATTTGCGCATGATGGGTTTTCGAGACAAAACAATCGAGTTTGAAGACGATACAAAAATGAAACAAGTTGTATTAGATTTAATCGATGAGTTGCAGCCAACACTTGTTATTACCTTTTATCCTGGCTATTCGGTTCACCCCGATCATGAGGCGACTGGTCGTGCCGTAGTTGCTGCACTCTCAGAGCTATCACCAGAAGAACGTCCAACTCTTCACTGCCTTGCTTTTTCAAATGGACATGAGGATGAGGTTGGTGCTCCTGATGTGATCCACGATGTCAGTGCCTTCGCTGAGCAAAAAAAAGACGCCATGCGTGCTCACCTCTCGCAAACAGTATGGATGCTTGCAGATATGGAGCCAAAATGGGAAGTTGGTGTTCCCGAAGCCTTAGCATGGTTACATCGCGAGCGATTTTGGACCTATAAATTTGATTGATAAACTGAGGTGAACAAGATGGAACAAGAACGTTCGTTACTGCTAATAGATGGATTTAATTTGTTAAGCCGAGGATATTTTGCGACGGCTTACGGAAAAGAAGAATCCGAACTTCCTAAAAATGAGGATGGATTATACACAAATGGCTTACGTGTCTTTTGGCAAAAGCTTTTTCAATTGGTAACTAAACATCAGATTACGCACTTAGCGATTGCTTGGGACGTAAAACGTGAAGATTCCATTCGTAGACAGGAATTTCCTGATTATAAAGCTACTCGTGGCGAGTTACCAAGGGCGCTTATTCAACAGTATGAAACTTGCTTAACCTTAATTGAAGCTTTAGGCATCAAGGAACTAACGACTCCTCCTTATGAAGCAGATGACGCGATTGGTGCAATTGCTGGCATTTGGGAGCTTGAAGAAACTGGACCTTGTTATATCTACAGCAACGATAAGGATTTGCTACAGCTACTTAGCCCACAAACCTCTCAGATTATTGCGAGCAAAAAGGGAGAAGAAACGTATACCATTGACCACTTTAGAGATGAATATGGCATTGAACCTTATCAATGGCCAGATGTAAAAGCATTACTAGGTGATAAAAGCGATAATATCCCTGGTTGTGCTGGCATAGGACCCAAAACAGGCTTACCCCTAATTCAGCGCTATGGCACAATTGAGGGCATCTATGAAAATATTGAAAGCCTAGATCCAGAATTCACTCGCTGTTTAAAAAAGCTTCATGCAGGTAAAGAAGCTACTCACGTTAGTAAGCAGCTAGCCACAATTATATGTGAAATTGATAGTTTAGTTGGGACCCAATTTTCAGAGTATGAGTTGAATGTTGATGCAGATACCGTCGCCACGACGCTTAAACCATTCTCCATAAGAACAAGTTTTCAGCAGCCCCTTTTTTAATTGGGCTGCTTTTTAACGTTCAGGCACGAGTTTTTTAAATGGTTCATAAAGAAAGCAACTAAGTAAGATAAGGATTATGAAAGGAAAAAGCACCGGTTGCTTAAAGAAGTTCGTATTTAATATCGACAAAATGATTCCTCCTACAAGTGTGAAATATTGATATAGCAATGTAGGAAGAGCAACAAACTGTTCTTTTTCACAAGTCGGGCAGACTACTCTTCGGTTTAAAAGGGATTTAAAAAATAGCTTTATGGATGGAACTTCCTCCTGACAATGCACGCATGTTCGATTAGATGTACTCATTAGGTCTACCTCCAATATATGGTTCTTCTTCTATTATATCAAATCACTTGATTTCTAAGCTATAGCATTTTATAATACTAAACTTGTGAGTGTTATTTTCAGGAGGGAGTGATTGGGTGCCTGCACTGGAACACCCGATAAAAGAAGTAGCTTATGATTGGCCAGAGCAAACAATCAGTGATGTAGAATATGAACTGATTCGTATGCAACAGAATCTAAAAGAAATTGCCAAAGATCATAAGGTGCTTGGGATAGAGCAGACAAAAGAAGAAAAATGGGTGATTGTGTCTCAATTAGATGATGGTCACACCTGTCAGATTATGATTAATACCTGTACATCTTCCTATCAAGGTCATTGGGAATTTGCGATTCAAGCTGAATATTATGATTCCTATTCTCTTCATATAGATGATATAAAAGGGGAAGAAAATCGAGGCTTTGGCAGTATCTGCATGCACTATCTAAAAGAACATGCCAACCGTCAAAACATTCAGCAAATCACAGGAGACCTTGCCAAACGAGATTGGCAACATCTGGACAGACTCATCCATTTTTATAGAAAACATGATTTTGAAGTAGAGATAGACGAAAAAAACACGAATGGATTAGTAGTTACATCGCTATAAATTTAGATGATAATACTTCGCTCCTTTGATGACGAAGCCTTAAAAATTAATTCATTTTGCAGAAGTTGGAAAGAAGTGTATAGCAAAAATAAAAACCAACCAATATGTGAGTTATGCAACATATTGAGTCGGTTTTTTGTTAGTTAAAAATAAGAGAGAATGGCTACCGCTCCGAACATACACTCCGCTTTCCGTGGGCGGTTGGTGAGCCTTCTTGTGCTAACGCACTACGAAGTCTCACCCTGGCCTCTGCTCCCACTGGAGCATTCCTGTGGGATTTCTTTTCGTCCTATTTACACAAAAAAAGCCCTCCGTTAAGATGCAATTGTACCCAAACAACACATCGAGGAGGACTTACTATGAATCATACGCGCAATGATCGATTAGATCAAGTTCAAGAGGATACATTGGTGATTGGCATTGATATCGCCAAATTCAAGCACTACGCATGTGCTGTGAATGATCGCAGCCGTGAACTTAGTGATGCCTTTCCGTTTCATCAATCAAGAAATGGGTTTCACCACCTCTATGACGAGCTTGAACAACTAAAGAAGGCTCATCAAAAAACAAACATCCTCATTGGCTTTGAACCAACCGGTCATTACTGGATGAATCTTGCGCAATTTTTAAACCATCATGGCATTCCTTTTGTCTTGGTAAGCCCGCTGCACGTCAATCGAGCCAAAGAGTTTGATGATAACCTACAAACGAAGAATGACCGTAAAGACGCTCGTGTGATTGCGAAAATGGTCACTCAGGGATATTTTAGCTATCCGCGTTTCTTGACGGGCGTAGATGCAGAACTGCGTAATGGCGCAACCCTTCGAGACCGGTTAAAAAAAGATAGGGCGCGTGTGACCAACCAGATCATCCGTTGGATGGATCGGTATTTCCCAGAATTACATGGAGCCTTTAAAGCCATGGGGAAAACCCTTGTCTGCATCTTAAAGTACCGTCCCTTACCTGAGGAGTGGCATGATCTTGAGGTAGAGTCTTTTCTATCCGAGATCAAAGAAAAAGAAGCGATCAGGAACCCCTCTAGAAAGAGATTGCACAACGTTCAAGTATTAGCGTCTCAATCCATTGGGTTAACCGAAGGGAACGAGTTTGCGAGACAAGATATTCGTTCGCTCATTGAGCAATATGAACGAACTTGTGCGGAGTTAGAAGAAACGAAAGAGACGATGCGAGAGCTCGCTCGACAAGTAGACGCCTATGAGAGTTTAATCTCTATCCCTGGTATTAGTGAAGAGACCGTTTGTGAATTACTCGCTGAAACGGGACCACTCACCAACTACAGTCATCCACGCCAACTGACAAAATTAGCGGGATTGACGCTACGTGAGAATTCTTCCGGCCAACATCAAGGACGAAAGAGGCTCTCTAAACGAGGAAGACGCCGCTTGCGTTCTCTGCTCTTTCGAGCGGTTCTCCCGCTCATCCGGAATAACCAAGCTTTCTTAGATCTCTATACGTACTACATTTCAAGAAGTCAAAATCCGCTTCAAAAGAAGGAAGCCTTGGTGGTTCTCTGTAGTAAGCTATTGAAGATCTTTTGGGGGTTAAGCCATCACCAGATGGCGTTTGATGCTGAAAAGATGAGGAGTGATAGCCCTCCTCTTCAAAAAGCACGATCCTCGCTCGCTTCATAAGGAAGCCTAAAGGAATATGAAAAATGGTGACTTGGAGAATCGGTAATAAAGACGACTTTTGACCTCGAGTCCATACAGGAGCATAAATCCGACTCTGCCTTATGAAGAGACCCAACGAAGGAATGTGAGCGCACGACGCTAAGAGACATGGGAGGGTATGTCCACATAAGTTGAGCAGAGCTCATTGAAGCACCCATATCGTTATAATTGGATGAGATTCCCTACATCTATTAGCGTAGCGTACGCTCATATTCCTTTAATAAACATTATTGGAATGAATAACTTAGCGTAATCATAAAAAATATTTTTTAACCTGTTAATATAGCCTTTAAAACACTGATACATTAGGTTTTTCGGAGGGAGTCTACGTGTATGTCCTACGCTAGTTTGTGGTGCTTCTTAAGAAGACTTGAGTAACTTAGAGATTAATAAAGTTCTAAAATACTCTGGTAATAATTCATATTGCTCTTCTTATTCTATCATCCGTTTGATTATGTCCCGATTTCTTAAAGTCATAGTATTTTATACATTTCTTCAACTAATTAAATAAGGATTTATTTTTCTTACCCTGCTACTTAAGCCTTAAGCTATTTCTATTTTTTCTAATTCTTCTTGTTCTAATTGTAACGATTTTCTGTAGTCTTCAGCTTCGGCCAATTTAGTGAACTCTATGGTTTTATTATGATTTTGTCTAACAACTTTAGCAATTTCATTAATGTCTACTCTAAAAAATTCTTTACGTGAGTTAATTTTATTAACTTGATAGTTTTCGAATGCTTTGTGCAAAGCTCTTTCTAATTTCGGTGCGTCATCAGAGAACACCATTGCGTGTACATCAAAGTTAAATGGAACGGAAGCACTTCCTAATTCATTGACTCGATCCATAGGCTCTAATCGTCTAGTCATTCCAATCTTAAATACATCTGAACCAAATGAACCGATATTAGAAATGATATATACATAGCCAGCTTTAGCGTTCTGTTCTCTAAAGTCCACTTGTGCTTTTTCAACTTGTAGCTCTGTTACTTTCTCGTGTATCTCATCTATCTTAGTTTGAATCTCAAACTTCATTTCTTCGCTTGCAGTTTCCATTTGCTTGTCATATTTTTCAAGAGCCTGTTGGAAGTGCTTCTCATCTTTTTCGAGTTTCTTTCGTTCTCGCTCAATTTCAGCTTGTACTCGTTTTTCTTCACGCATTTGTTCCTTAAGTATACGCTGCTCTTCTTTCTCTTCTTCCTTCTTTACATGATATTCATAAACTAGATAGAGCTCTTCAATTTTAAGTGTGAGATACTCATTTCTAATTTCGATACCATTGCGTGTGTTCAGCTTATTAATTTGCTCTCTTGCCTTAGTTAATTGTTTTTCAATTGTATCAATGTTATTGAATTTAGCTTTTGCGATCGCAGTATCACACTCTTGATTAAAAGCTCTTACGGCTAATTTAACATTACTCTTTCTCATAGCCTCACCTTTTTTCTCACTACCATCAACTTGCCACTTTCTAGAAATAGTAGCTTCATCTACATTCGCCATTATCTTCTGCTTGGTACGAATCTCAATTAACTGTTTTTTGTATTCTTCGCTATTTTCAAATCCATATTTAGGCTCATAAAAGCCAAACGTTTGATAAAGGTACTCCTCCTCATATGACACAAGTTCCTTTTTAATACTATTCAATTTCTCTTCTTCTTTTACAATATCCATCTTAATTAAATCTTTGTCTTTAGAAAGTTTGACTTCTTCTTTTGCTACTTTAGCTTTAACTCGTTCGATCTCTTTTTCTAAGTTCTCTGTTTCTTTAACTATATCCTCTAGTAATGTTTCTTTTTGCTTTTCGAGTTTCTCAGATTCTTTAATCAGCTTATCAGTAGTGTGTTTAATTTTTTCTAAGTCATCAAGTCCATTTTCTTTCCAGTAAATCTGACGCTTCTTCTCAGCAGAGTTTTTCATTATTAAGAGTATAATCCCCACAATCGTTGGAACAGCTAATAGCCATAATGCAAAACACAGTGCAATAAACCAAGTAGATAAGTACCATCTTCTTTCTATCATATATCAAATTGACCTCCTGTAAATTTGTTAATTATTAGTATATACTAAATAATAGAAGGTTAGAAGAAATTCATCTACAATAGATATTCAATATCCAAATTCATCGTAATTAAAAAAGTAATAGCTATTAGATTGCACATTAATTAAATACGAATTAATCGATGCGACCATAAAATAACAGCAAGGAAATAACTTGTATTGTATCTCCTTGCTATTATTATTTATAAGAATTATAGAGGTTTACATGTTGTAAAGTCTTTTCAATAAGTACAGCTTCTTTTTCTCAATTCGCCCGCTCCCAAAACCGTCTCTCTGTCATTGCTTGGATAAAGTCGGATGCGAAGTTGGTTGATGTGTTCGCTGTGATCACACCTGGTTGGTCTTCTATTTCAAGTGGTTGAATAATTGACTCTGCCTCGGTGGATATGCCGATTGGTTTGTAGTGCATATATTGTTCTCTGACAAAGCTTTGGATTCGTTCGATTTCGTATCGGTTGAGGTCTGTGCCTGCTGCGACATACACTCCGTCATATAAAAGTGGTGAAGACGTTAGATAACTTTCTTGAACGGTCCACTCTGCTCCATTTTCTGCTCGTACCGTTCCTTGATGTTCACTGATCAAAACTGGTTTTAATCCAGCCTCTTGAAACGCCTCTAGTATGGGCGCGACCGTATTTTCGTTGAAGCCGTCATTGATTAGGACACCCACTGTTAGAGATTGTGGGGTGTTAATCGGATGCGCCATACTTAGTGCGTCCGATTTTTTGGTGACGGTTGATTCGGTTGTATCTGGGCCACCCACTCCTACTTGCACTGCTACTACTTCGGCAAGTTCTGTACTAATCGAACCTATCATGTTAATCACACGTTGACGAATGGACGTATCTTTTACTTTTCCTAACTCAAAGCTAAAGGCCTCTGCTACATGATCGCGTTCCCAGCTACTAAGGCTGTTCCAAAACAGCCTTGCCTGTGAGAAGTGGTCGTTAAAGCTTTCTGCTGTTTTCCGTGTTTTTCTGCCTTCTACTGTAGATGGATACGTTGAAAATCCTCCTTGTGAGGCTGGTACGGTGTAGGGTGTGTTATTCGCTAATGCATTTTTGTGGTACGCAACCTTCCCAGTATCAATAATATATCGTGACTTACCATCTCTTTGGTTATTATGAAAAGGACAGACTGGTAGATTAATGGGTAGCTGTTGAAAGTTCACGCCTAATCTGCCCATTTGCGTGTCTAAATAAGAAAACAAGCGACCTTGTAACAAGGGATCATTTGAAAAATCGATACCAGGAACGATGTTTCCAGGATGTAACGCAATTTGCTCTGTTTCAGCAAATACATTTTCTACATTCCGATTTAAGGTCATTTTTCCAATACGTCTGACAGGAATATCTTCTTCTGGCCAAAGCTTTGTCGCATCTAAAATGTCAAAGCCAAGTGAGAACTCATCCTGCTCATTAAGTACCTGAATACCTAGCTCGTATTCAACGACACCGCCATCGTTGATTGTATTCCATAAATCTCTGCGGTGAAAATCAGGATCAATGCCTCCTAATTTATGAGACTCATCCCACACAAATGAATGCACGCCAAGTAGTGGCTTCCAGTGAAATTTCACAAATGAGGATTTGCCTTCTTTATTTACTAAACGAAATGTATGAACACCAAAGCCTTCCATCATACGAAAGCTTCGTGGGATTGTTCGATCAGACATGATCCACATCATCATTGCTGCAGATTCCTGATTACTTGAGATAAAATCCCAAAACGTATCATGAGCAGTTGCTCCTTGAGGAATCTCGTTATGTGGCTCTGGCTTTACGGCATGAATGAGGTCGGGAAATTTCATACTATCTTGAATAAAGAAGATCGGAATATTATTTCCTACTAAATCAAAGTTACCTTCGTCCGTATAGAATTTTGTTGCAAATCCTCTCACATCGCGATTGGTATCATTTGCTCCTTTTGAACAGCTACTTCAGAAAATCGAACAAATACGGGGGTTTCAACAGAAGGGTCCTGTAAAAATTGTGCGCGTGTTAAAGCAGCCTGCGATTCATATACCTTAAAAATACCGTGTGCGCCATAACCCCTCGCATGCACAACTCGTTCTGGAATCCGTTCATGATCAAAGTGCATTAACTTCTCACGAAACCAAAAATCCTCGATTAATGTTGGGCCACGCTCACCTGCTTTTAATGACTCTTCATCATTTGAAACGTTTACCCCTTCATTTGTTGTCATCTCTTTACCTTCATTTTCACGTTCAAACGCTTGTAGCTGCTCCACTTTTTTGTTCTCATCTTGCCTATCGTTTTTCCCCATCACATGTACACCTCCAGTACATATCTATTAGATAAATGCCTGGAGTATGAAAATGTATGCTTAAAATGCAAAAGCTGTAGCAAACATTCCTATAACAACTAAAAACCCTGCAAGTGTCAGCCACTTTTCTTCCTTTGTTGTGTTCATTTTAACTACCCCTTGTCCCATTGTTTTTACCAAGGTACGTCAAGGAAACAAAAAGTAGAACTAAAATAGGATAAAATTAAACGTGATGGTAAAAATAATAGCAGACACTACATAACTATTGGAGGGTGCCATGGATTGGTTTCGGATGCTGCAGCATGCTTGTTCGATAATGGCTTTTGTTTGTTTGATTTTGATTTATGTGAAGATGGCACGGGAATCAAGAAAAAAAGTGCACACAAAAAAGGTAGCTAGATTAGCTACCTTTTTTGTGTGGTTTCTTATGATTGTAATGCTTTTTCAATGCTTTCTTGAGTAATATTCCAGTGTGATTCTGTCCACTTTACTTCGCCATTTTGAAGCAAGAAAATTTGCGGTGATTTGTGTACAACATCCAAATCCTCAGCAATTTGATTTGAAACGGGACGTGATTCAATTACTTTTACGTAAGCAGTAGTCAGCTCCTGCCCTTGGTCCGTTTCGATGAATGCATTAAACTGTTTATAAGCATCTGCACTGATTGGGCAAGACGTGCTGTGTTTAAACACTAAAACGGGTTTATCTGATGATGCTTGTTCCTGTACTTTTTTCCAATCTTGTTCAGTAGTTAGTTCGTGTAGGTTTGTCATTAAAATCGCCTCCTAGTTCATGTATGGTGACTATATCGCTTTTTGCTCTAAGAATCAAAGAATTGATATCAGTCAGTATAATACATTAAAGCAATTGCGCCAGGACCCGTATGTGTACTAATGATTGGAGATGTAATATTTATCGCATATGGGAAGTTTCCTGCAATCGCTTTTAAAGAGTCTAGTAATCGATTGGCTAATCCCTCGGCTTCAATATGACTAATACTTACTTTTTTAATTACTTTTCCTTTTGTTGCATGTGCAAAACCTTCCGTTAGATAATCGATGACCTGTTTATGAGTACGCATATTTTTTATAGGTGTATATTCGCCATTATCAAGAGAAGCAAGCGGCTTCACTTTTAGCAACGAACCAAGTAATGCTTTTCCTTTGCCAATTCGTCCACCTTTAACAAGGTACTCAAGTGTGTCCACCATAATATATAAATGAGATTGATCTCGTACATTCTGTAATTGTGTAAGAATAGCCCCCATTGGTTTTTCCTCAATCGCCATCTGCGCAGCCTCTTCTACTTGAAAGGCAAGAGCTCCAGAGATAAAAGCGGAATCAATAACCATCACATTAGCCTTTGATTGCTCAGCTGCAAGTTCTGCCGAGCGATAGGTTCCACTCATTTTTTCAGTCATATGAATGGATAAGATTTCAACTCCAGGATAGTCCGATTCAATTTGATCATAAACATCTAAAAAAGAACCGACAGACGGTTGAGAGCTCTTAGGTAGATCGTTTGAAATAGCTAAAAGATCAACAAATTCCTTTGGACTTAGATCGACTCCATCTAAATAGCTTTCACCATTTGCTTGAATCGTTAAAGGTACAACGTATATATCTAGCTTTTTCAAGATTTCCTTTGGTAAATCGCACGTTGAATCGGTTACAATTTTGATCATCAATATTCTCCCTTGGATTAAAAAAGACATTCAAAAGCCTGAATATCAGGCAGATCATACTGCAAGGCTGACACTCAGGCTTTAATAAGTATAACATCTCATTACCTAGTACTAAAGTAAAACAATTGACAAAACAATGAATTTATTTTCCGATGACAAAACGGATTTCATCATATGAGTACTCTTCTGGTAACTCTTCTTTAATAGGTCGGAGAAATTCAGACCCAACACGTTCAGCTGTTTTTAAGATCGTTTCTCGTTTTTCAGGTGAGACCAGTTCAGCCAATTTTAATTCAGTTCCTTCTGACTCCGCACGAATCAAATGATTAATAATCGTACGCTCTGACAATTGACGCTCTTGTGCAAGGTCTTGAATCGTTGCACCATTTAAAAACAGTTGGGCTGTTTCTAGATGATTTCCTTTTGATGTTGTAGGTTTTGAGCTTGGTGGTTTTATCGAAATATCAATGTCTGGTTTCTTCTCCTTAAATTGTTCCAGTACTTCAATAAAGGCAGCACCATATTTCGTTTTCTTTTGTTCACCAACTCCACTGATCGCTCCGAATTCATCCTCAGTTACAGGTATATATTTGCTCATTTCCTTCAGTGTCTTATCCGAGAATACCAAATATGGCGGAACACCAGCCTCTGTAGAAAGTTCCTTACGCAATTCTCGCAGCTTAGAAAAAACTTCATCCTGTTCTTCTGGTTCCTCTACCTCTGGTGCCATACGCCTCATAACTTGCTCTTGTCCCATTAAGACTCGGATCGCTGATTCTGTCAGCTCCAAAGTAGGAAATTCCGTGTTTGTTCGTTGCAAGTACTCTTCTGCCACCAAATAATCTATAAAGGCTTGAACAGATTTTAATGTTTGTTTACTCATTAAGCCATATGTAGGCAGCTGATCAAGACCAAATTGCTTAATTTTTTGATTGTTTGAACCTGTTAAGATTTGAGCAATCATCATTTTTCCAAAGCGTTCCCGTGTACGTTTAACACACGAAAACACCATTTGTGCGTCCTTTGAATAATCTTGTTTTTCTCCTTCTTGCAAACAATTGCTACATCGGCCACAGGACTCACTGGATTCTTCTCCAAAATAACGCAGGATCGTCAACTGTAAACAACTCTCTGTGTGGCAATAGGAGATCATTTTTTGTAGCTTAAAAAATTCATTCTGTTTGTACTCTTCATTCGCTTCTGACTGCTCAATGAAAAATTGCTGCGTCCTGATATCTTGTCCACCAAACAGCAATATACATTCGCCCTTCTCTCCATCACGACCAGCACGACCTGCTTCCTGATAATAAGCTTCTATATTTTTGGGGAGATTATAATGCAAGACATAACGAACGTTTGATTTGTTAATGCCCATTCCAAATGCATTTGTTGCAATCATAATTTCAATACGGTCGTATAAAAAATCCTCCTGGTTGGATGCTCGTTCTATATCACTCATTCCGCCATGATAGATTCCTGATTTATAGTTTTTCTTTTGTAAATATGTGGATAGTTGCTCTGCTTCTTTTCGTGTTGATACGTAAATAATGCCCGCCTGCCCTTGGTGTCGCTCAACATAACGTGACACATAAGCTCGCTTATCCACACCTTTTACCACTTGGAAATGTAGATTTGGGCGCGCAAATCCAGTCACAACCGTTTGATCATCATGAATGGATAGATGCTGCTGTAAATCCTTTTGTACTTCTTTAGTTGCCGTTGCTGTTAGTGCTAACACAACAGGACGATTAGAAAGACCACTTAACCACGACGGTATCTTCATATAGCTTGGTCTAAAATCATGTCCCCACTGTGACATACAGTGTGCTTCATCAATTGCTACCATTGAAATGTCGATGGATGCAAGCAACCTTTGAAACAACGGGTTTTCTAATCGCTCTGGAGCCACATAAACAAGCTTGTATTGTCCATTCCGAGTCCCATGTAGTCTCTCTTGCTCCTCTTGATTAGAAAGGGTGCTATTAATATAGGTTGAGTGAATGCCAACCTCCGTTAAAGCATCTACTTGATCCTTCATCAAAGAAATTAATGGGGAAATAACCACGGCTGTCCCTTCTAGCATCATAGCTGGAATTTGGTAGCAGATCGATTTCCCCCCACCAGTAGGCATAATGGCGAGCGAGTCATACCCTATGAGAACTTGATTAATAACTTTTTGCTGCCCTGGTCGAAATGTATCGTAACCAAACGTTTGCTCAAGCAATCTACGGGCACCTTCTTCGGTATATGGTGATGACAAAAGTAGAAGCCCCCTTTTCTTTATTTTCATATTAGAACAAACGTTCGCAAAAATCAAACATTATTCTAACTCAACTTCTAACAGTTTATCATCTGTGTCATCCGGATTTCCACGGCCATCTGTATTATTCGTTAAAATATATAGCTTATTATCATCTGCTAATACATCTCGGATGCGACCATAGTCTTCTACAAAAGCCTCCAATTGCTCCGAATCAGGATCAAAATGATAGACCGCCTCTCCTCGAAGGCCTGCCATATACAGCACATCCTCATGTGCCGTTAATCCTGAAGGTGCCCACGTATTATCACCAGAGTGAATAACTGGTGCAACTGTATCATCTGAGGTTTCATCACCTTCGTAATCCGGCCAACCGTAATTCTCTCCTGGTTCAATTAAATTAATTTCATCTAATGCCGTTTGACCATGTTCTGAACTATACATCGTACCATCTTCTAGCCATGCAAGTCCCTGTGGGTTACGGTGTCCATACGACCATACATACGAATCTTCCATTGGCATATCATCTGCAAATGTGCCATCTAGATTCATTTTTAAGATCTTACCTGCTAAATTTTCAACGTCTTGAGACGACTGCGGCTCCTCAGCATCACCGGTTGTCACATACAATTCATCTTCAAATATTGCTAACCTTCCCCCATTATGTGTTGGAGCACCAGGGATTCCAAGCAAGAAGTTCTTCTTCTTCAATCCAACTATCTCCTTCTCTGACTACCTGGATGACTCGATTTAAAAGTCCTTCGCTTGTTTCATAAGTATGATAGATAAATGCCTGTTGGTTATTCTCAAAATCAGGATGAAGTATAAACCCTAATAAACCAGATTCACCTTGTTGCACAGTAGTTTCATTCATTTCTAAAGTCTGATCCGTGACTTCTCCGTCTTCAATGGCTAGTATTCCACCATCCCGTTCTGTAATTAACCATTCATTGTTATTTCGTTGCATGGACCACGGTGACTGTAAGGATTCTGCAATTATATTGATCTCGCCTTCTACTTCTTCTCCGTTCGTTGTACCATTTTCTCCATTATCTACTGAACCATTGTTTTCTTCAGTTGATTCCATTCCGCAAGCTGAGAGCAATCCAAGCCGTTAGTCCAAACATCATTATTCTCTTCATAAAGATCCCCTCCTGTTCTGCCTATTACCTTCAAACGTTCGTTATAAACCGAATTCTTTTTAATTCACTTGACTTAAAAGCTCTTTTGCCGTTTACATCAGACTTTTTAGATTGTAGAATGGACAAGATGGGCGCAATTCGCATAATAAGCGTAACTTCGCTTGTAACGATAGATTGGAGGCTGTAAACATGATTACTGTTCATAATGTAGGATTACAGTATGGAGACCGCAAATTGTTTGATGAAGTAAATATTAAATTTACACCAGGAAACTGCTACGGCTTAATTGGAGCTAATGGAGCTTGGGAAATCAACGTTCTTGAAGATTTTATCTGGAGAAATAGAACCACAATCTGGTGACGTCAGCTTAAAACCAGGACAACGTCTAGCTGTATTAAAGCAGAACCACTTTGAATACGAAGAGGAAGAAGTTTTAAACACAGTAATGATGGGTCACCCACGCCTGTACCAAGTGATGCAAGAGAAAAATGCGATCTACATGAAAGAGGAATTCTCAGATGAGGATGGCATGAAGGCTGCTGAACTTGAAGGGGAATTTGCTGAGCTAAACGGTTGGGAAGCTGAATCAGAGGCTGCTGTTCTTTTAAAGGGATTAGGTATTGATGATTCCATTCATTATAAAAAACTAGCTGATCTAACTGGTTCTGAGCGTGTGAAAGTATTACTGGCACAAGCACTATTCGGTGAACCTGATGTGCTACTTCTAGATGAGCCTACCAACCATTTGGATCTTCAAGCCATTCAGTGGTTAGAGGACTTCTTAATTAATTTTGAGAATACGGTAGTGGTTGTATCCCATGACCGTCATTTCTTAAACAATGTCTGTACGCACATTGCCGATCTTGATTTCAGTAAGATCCAAGTGTACGTAGGTAACTATGACTTCTGGTATGAGTCTAGTCAGCTTGCTCTAAAAATGGCACAAGACAATAACAAGAAAAAAGAAGAAAAGATCAAGGAATTACAAGGCTTCGTTGCTCGATTTAGTGCAAACGCCTCTAAATCAAAGCAAGCAACTTCAAGAAAAAAATTGCTTGATAAGATCGAATTAGATGATATTAAACCATCTTCACGTAAATATCCGTATGTTCACTTTACACCAGAACGTGAAGTCGGTAACGATTTACTACGTGTAGAGAATCTTTCTAAAACCATTGATGGCGTAAAAGTATTAAACAACGTCAGCTTCACGATGAATAAAGATGATAAGATTGCCCTTGTTGGTACACATGAAACAGCAAAAACAACGTTATTTAAGATTCTTACTGGCGAGATGGAACCGGATTCTGGTAGTTACAAATGGGGAATTACGACATCTCAGTCATATTTCCCGAAAGATAACTCTAGCTTCTTTGAAGGCAATCAAGATTCTATCCTTGATTGGTTACGACAGTACTCTCCTCAGGATGATAGCGACACATTCCTTCGCGGTTTCCTTGGACGTATGTTGTTCTCTGGTGAGGAAGTTCACAAAAAAGCGAATGTGCTTTCAGGTGGAGAGAAAGTTCGTTGTATGCTTTCTAAAATGATGCTAAGTGGTGCCAATGTTCTCTTACTTGATGAACCAACCAACCACTTGGACCTTGAGTCGATTACAGCTGTCAATAATGGCTTAATTAACTATAAAGGATCAATGATTTTTGCATCACATGACCAACAGTTCATCCGTACCATTTCTAACCGTATTATTGAATTTACAGATGACGGTTTGATCGATAAAGAGCTTTCTTATGAAGAGTACCTTAAAGATAAAGCTTAATCTATTTATGAGAACAGCAGACCCTATTGAATAGGATCTGCTGTTCTTTTTTATTCCTTCACTGCCCCTTCTGCTACTCCCGCCATAAACTGACGACTGAAGATAATAAAGAGAATGATAAGTGGTATTGTGGCCATCAAGGTTCCAGCCATGATCATCGCATAATCTGTGTCGTATACTCCATTTAGCTGAGCAAGCATGACCTGTAACGTATACTTCTCAGGGCTATTAATAGCAACTAATGGCCAGAGGTAATCGTTCCAGACATTGATGAAAGTAAAAATACCTAAAAAGGTCAGTGCCGGTCTTAATGTTGGCAGGGCAACATTCCAATACAACCGGAACATACCGCACCCGTCTAATCGACCAGCATCCAATAAGTCATTAGGAACAGATTCCTGACAGAATTGCCTGATCCAGAAGATCCCAAAAGCACTTGCCAAGCTAGGAATAATTAGCGCCTTATACGAATCCACCCAAGCCGAACTCGGCAATAAGTAAAAAGGATGGAACAAAACTCATTTGCGCTGGGATCATCATTGTTAAGAGTAAAGCTATAAACAACAAGTTTTTTCCCGGGAATTCAAACTTAGCAAATGTAAATCCTGCTAATGAACAAAAGAACAATACACCAACAGAGGTTACAACGGATACAAAAACAGTGTTACCTAAAGCTTGGAAAAAATTTATGGTCGTTAATACATCTGTTATATTGGTCCAAAGCTCTGCTCCAAAGGTAAGTCGAGGTGGGAATTTGAGAATTTCACTCGTTGTGTTAGTTGCCATAACTATCAACCAATAAAATGGAAAGATAGAGATAAACACACCTACTAAAAGAATGAAGTGAACAAATAGCTTCATATACCATCTGTCATTTGTCATTTTAAAAACCCTCCTTTTTATCAGACCTTAAGCTCGTTGTACAATCTTCCAATTAATCAAAGAAAATATACCTATAATCAAAAACATCATCCAAGAAACAGCAGAAGCATATCCAAAATTACTATTTATAAACCCTTCATTATACATATACAAGGTCATTGTCATCCCTGCACCGCCTACTCCACCAGAGACACCTAGTAGCACTTCAGGTTCAGTGAAGATCTGCATAGAACCAATGGTTGTCATTATCACAGTGAACAGGATGATAGGTCGTAGCAATGGAATTGTAATCCGAAAAAATATCTGCATTTTATTTGCTCCATCTATAACAGCAGCCTCATATAATGACTTTGGTATACTCTGTAAGCCCGCAAGATAGATGATCGCATTATACCCAACAAATCTCCAAACAACCATTGACGCAATAACCACCTTGATTAAGAAAGAGGAGTTCATCCATTCTAGAGAGCTTATTCCTACCAAAGAAAGAACATAGTTTAGCAATCCGTATTGATTACTGAATATCGTCTCGAAGATAATCGCAACGGCAACAATGGATGTGACGTTTGTAATAAAGAACATCGTGCGATAGCTACCACGCATTCGTAAATTCGGTAAATTCAACAAAAATGCGATTACTAATGCAAAGAATAACATGGGAACACTAGAGAGAAACCATATAGCAAATGTATTACCAACTGATTTCCAAAATACAGGTTCTGTCAGAAGATATTGAAATTGAGAAAGCCCAACGAAGGTCATCTCTCCTAGACCAGACCAACTATGAAAGGAAAGATAGAGCGAGAATAAAATCGGAAATAATCCAAATATCAAAAACAAAATGAAAAATGGTGAAATAAATAAATATAGTATTTTATTCTTCCAAATTTCACTCCATAATGATGGCTTACTCATGATTTCGACTGATTGATTTTTAGTGTTTGGAATCGTTTTACTCATCTTCTATTCCCCCCTATTCATTTGATTGTCTAGAAAGCTCTCTACTTATTTTGGTTTGGACATCATTCCAAGCTGCTTCAGGATCTTTGTTCCCTCTCTCAACTAAAGTTAATTCATCTTCAAAGAACGTTCTAATTGGTCCGTACAAATTACCGTAGTAAGTAATCGGGACGTTTTTTGCGGCTTCTGCATACACATCCATAACTACTTGATCTCCAAAGAAGGGATCTGACTGAGCTAAATCTTCAGATTCAATCGTTTCGATGGTAGAAGGAAAAAGCTCAACACCTAAATAATTATCTTTTTGAGCTTCTTTCGATACAAGCGCCTTTGTAATCTCAACCGCGACATCCTTATGTTCAGAAGAATCCAGCACACCTAAGAACGATCCCCCATTATTTCCAGCACCACCTGGAGCTGCTGTGATCCGCCATTCTCCTGCTGTATCAGGTGCTGCATCCTTCAAGACGTTGGCTTCCCATACTGCTCCTATAAAAGAAGCAATAGAGCCATTATTAAGTGCAGCATTTCTTTCTCCATCAGCAATCCGTGGAGTCAAATGCAATTCATTAACCTGCATTGCGGAGTCCCATGCATCTCGCACCGCTCCGCCATCACCAATATATTCTTCCTCTGTCGTAAAGTACTTATCTGCTTGTTGTTCTATATTTTGTAAATACGTTCGTTGTAAATTATCGAACATATATACATCAGTTTGTTCTTTCATCTGAATACCAGCTTCAATATATTCATCCCACGTGCTAATCTGCTCAGCTACTTCTTCTGGTTCGGATGGAAGACCAGCAGCTTCAAACAAATCGGCTCGATAATAAAGAACGGTTGGTCCCGTATCAATAGGAAGAGCAATCATGGTATCTGTTACTGGATCGATAGCCAAATTCCACTTCCAGTCTAGGTAGTCGTCTTTAATATCACTCATATCATAATCATTTAAATTTACAAATTTCTCCCCATATTGTAGATACTCAGATGCCCAATCATTCATCGCAACAATATCAGGTCCATTGCCTGCGATTAAAGCTGTATGAAGCTTCGTCTTATATTCTCCGCCTACTTTTTGTGCATTGATTTTATATCCCGGAAACTCATTCTCTACGTCTTTAATCATTTGATCATCCAACGCTCGATGCCAATACCATAGTGTAATCGTTGACTCGTCATCAGAACCAGTTGAAGTAGCACAACTAGATAAAAATAACCCAGCTGCAGTTAAAGATAATAGAATGCTAGACCGTTTCATCTTGATACCCCCTCGGTTTTTGATAGCGCTTTCAATTAAGGTTTAAGTAAAAAGGTTGGACGTACAACTTATAATATATTAAAATGAAATCGATTACAACAACTTGCGTAGGAGGCTTATTCATGAAGCATATTAAGATTAATAACGTTGAAAAGTCAATTAGTTCACTTATAATGGGGTCCGATTACTTTTCCCCTGACAATCAAGAGAAAGTAGATGGTGTAATCGATTCATTCCTAGAAATTGGTGGTAATACAATTGATACCGCATTCATCTATGCTGGTGGCCAGAGCGAAAAAGCGATTGGAAATTGGCTCGAGCAAGGTTCTAACCGAGACAAAATTAATATCTGGACAAAAGGCGGTCACCCCAATCAAAATGGTCATACAATTAATCAAAAAGAGTTGTACGATCAATTACAAACAAGCTTAGAACGCTTAAAATCAGATCATGTACAATTATATGCACTACATCGCGATGACTTAACTGTTCGCGTTGAAGATATTCTTGAATGGTTAAACGAACATGTCCAGGCAAAACGAATTCAGACTTTTGGAGCTTCAAATTGGAGTGTAGAAAGACTAGAAGAAGCGAATAATTATGCAGCAAAACATGGAATGGAAGGATTCTCTTTCTCGAGTCCGAACTTAAGTCTTGCTAAAGCCAAAGAGCCTTACTGGCCTGGGTGTGTGAGTGTAGATCAGAATATGATCGATTGGCATGAGCATTCTCAACTTCCTTTGTTTTCATGGTCATCACAAGCACGAGGCTTTTTCACTGGTCGCTTCACACGTGATAACCTCGAGAATGAAGATTTGGTCCGTGTTTTTTATAACAATGAGAACTGGGAACGATACGATCGTGCAGAAGGTCTCGCAAAGGAAAAAGGTTGCAGTTTAATTGAGATTGCATTAGCTTATGTATTAAATCAGCAATTTCCAACCGGAGCTATTATTGGCCCGCAAAATCGTGATGAATTAATTTCGTGCGGTGAAGGAGCAAAAATTTCTCTAACAGTTGATGAAGTAGCTTATATTAATTTAAACCGTTAATATTTACGTAGACCAAACCCCTACCAGTATAATCTAGTAGGGGTTTTGATTAATTTATAACTTTTTCAGGCGATATTTTTTTCCATTTTCGAATTCCGTAGAAGCCAATAAGCAGAAGCATTACGATGACAACATAACTAAATTGTTCAATATATGTTTGGATCTGTCCTATTAACTGACCAAAGAAATAACCTAATGAGAAGTATATAGTTACCCATATTGCAGCTGAAGTAAATGCATACGAAGCAAATTTATAATATGAAATCGATGATGCTCCCACTCCAAGTGGAACGGCATGTCGAATAAAAGGAATAAAATAGCTTACTAATAACGCTTTTTTACCGTAACGATTTACGATTTCACTACTTTCACCAAGCCTCTGCTTCCACTTTTGCGGAATTTTTTTACTTTGATCTGAGAATTTCTCTATCTTTGTACCTAACACATACCATACAGACCCGTGACATAAAACTGCCGTATAGATTAATAGAAATGCTGGAATTGGTTCGAGATAAGTGGCTGTGACTAGCCAACCGCCAGTCATTAAAAGGACTTCGTTGGGTACTGGAAAAATGAACAGTCCTATTGCACAACATATAAACAAAGCCCAGTAACCATATTCAGATACTCCATCTATAAAAGCAATTGTCCAATCCATCTCAGTTCATCTCCTCAGGAAATGATTACCCTTATTTCCTGATTTGAAACCAAAACAAAAAAAGAACGACTTTTGTAGTCGCTCCCTCATCTACTTACCCTTTAAAATACTCCTTATAATACCCGCCAACTTTGCCTGTATTATCAATGACAAAATAAAACTCTTCTGTTTCATTTTTTAGGGGGTATGTCTTTCCTGCAGTTAGAGCTTGATTAACCATATATTTTTTTGCATCAGTGTGAACACATGTAAGCTCACGTATCGTTTCGGATGTTTCCCAGTTCTGATGAATCATTTTCATTACCTGCCTTTTATCATAAAATAGAGAAGCTGAAAAATCAGCTTCTCTTAGAGTACAACACTTATCCTTCTAACAACAAGTTTTCTGGATCCTCAAGCATTTCTTTCACTTTTACTAGGAAGCTAACCGCTTCTTTGCCGTCTACAATTCTGTGGTCATATGAAAGGGCAATATACATCATTGGACGGTTTTCAAATGTGTTCTCATCAATGGCAACTGGTCTCCATTGTACTTTGTGCATACCTAGGATACCAACTTGAGGTGCATTAAGAATTGGAGTTGACCATAATGAACCGAATACTCCACCATTTGTGATAGTGAAGCTTCCGCCTTGTAAGTCTGATAAGGCAAGCTTGTTATCACGGGCTTTTAATCCAAGATTACGAATCTCACTTTCTATTCCTGCAAATCCTAGACGATCAGCGTCACGAACAACTGGTACAACTAAACCATCATCTGTAGATACTGCAATTCCGATATCATAGTATTTCTTCAACAAAATTTCGTCGCCTTGAATTTCTGCATTCAGTAATGGGAACTGTTTAAGTGCTCCAATGACTGCTTTTGTAAAGAAAGACATAAATCCTAGCTTCACGCCTGTTTTTTCTTGGAAAGCGTCCTTGCGTCTTTTACGCAGATCCATAACGTTTGTCATGTCAATTTCATTAAATGTTGTTAGCATAGCTGCTGTTTGTTGTGATTCAACCAAACGTTTAGCGATTGTTTGACGACGTCTAGACATTTTAATACGCTCTACAGGTTTTCCAGGATCCTGAGCTGGTGCTTTTGTTTCTTTTTTCTGCTCTTGTTTTGGTTCGTCTTTTTTAGGTGAGTAAGAATCTACATCCTGCTTACGAATCGTTCCACCAGAGGAAATCTCTTTAAGAGAAACCCCTTTTTCTCTAGCGCGTTTACGGGCAGATGGTGTAGCTAACCTACGCTCATCTTCTGTAAGCTCTTCAGAAGATGAAGCTGCAGGAGTCTCTTCTTTCTTCTCTTCTTTTTGTGGCTCTGATTTCGCTTCAGATTTTTCTTCTTTTTTATCTTGTTTTTCGTCAGCTGAGCTATCACTTGATCCATCAGCACTCTCATCAATGACAGCAATCACTTCTCCTACTTCAACTGTATCACCTGGCTCACGCTTTAATTCCTTCAACACTCCTGAAAATTCGGAAGTGATTTCAATATTGACCTTATCTGTTTCCAGTTCTGCAATGTATTCTCCTTGGTTCACATGATCGCCCACTTCTTTTAACCATTGGGCAATTGTTCCTTCGGTAATCGATTCAGCTAGTTCTGGTACTTTAATTTCAGTCATGTTGGAATGGCCTCCTTAGTTTTTACGAGTAAAAGTCTCGTTTACGATGCGTGATTGTTCTGTTTTGTGTGCAGATGATACGCCCTCAGCAGGACTAGAACGATACGTGCGTCCTATATAGCTTAACTCTACCTCTTCTGGCAAAATTTCTAGAATACGTGATTCCATAAACGTCCAAGCACCCATGTTCTTCGGCTCTTCTTGAACCCATTTAACCTCTTGTAGATTAGGGAAACGTTGAAGAAGTTCTCTAATAGTACGACGAGGGAATGGATACAATTCTTCCACTCTAGCAATGTGAAGCCAACTCGTATCTTCGTCTTTATTTTTCGATAGATAATCGTTCATTTCTACTCCAATTTTGCCGCTACATAAGGCAACACGCTGCACTTTTTCAGCATCTGCTCCAGTTGTTGTGTGCTCAAGAACAGGGTTAAACTCTCCGTCTGTAAACTCAACTGGCTTAGATGAAGCAGCCTTATTACGTAACAAGCTTTTTGGCGTCATAATCACTAATGGCCGAACTGCATTTTTCTGTAGAATCGCAGCTTGACGACGAAGAATATGGAAATATTGAGCGGCAGTTGTGCAGTTCGCAATTGTCCAGTTATTCTCAGCAGCCATTAACAAGAAACGCTCAAGTCTGGCACTTGAATGCTCTGGTCCCATTCCTTCATAACCATGAGGAAGCAATAATACTAGTCCAGATTTTTGACCCCATTTTGCACGAGCTGCAGAAACCCACTGATCAAGCATCACCTGTGCACCATTACTAAAGTCTCCAAATTGAGCTTCCCAAAGGACAAGTGTTTCAGGTGAAAAGACATTATAGCCATATTCATACCCTACAGCTGCTTGCTCTGATAATGGTGAATTATAGATAGAGAAAGAAGCCGCTCCATCTTCAAATTCATGAAGTGGTGTAATCGTGTCATTTGTTTCACGATCATGCAGAACCGCATGTCTATGAGCAAATGTTCCTCGTTCAGTATCTTGACCAGTTAGTCGAATTGGTGTCCCGTCTGCAATGATTGTAGCAAAAGCAAGGTACTCACCTAAGCCCCAATCTAATGATCCGTTTTCAGAGAACGCATCCAAACGACGATGTAAGATTTTCTCCAATTTCTGATTGGGTTTAAATCCTTCTGGCCAATTTAACAATTGTTCATTGATTGATTTTAAGCGGTCAAACTCAACCTGTGTTTTTACTTTTGGTAACCCATTAACAATAAAATCAGGTGGAGATAACTCTTGTTTGTTCTCCGATTTTTTGTTGGACACTTGATCGTACTCTTCTTGTAAGAGTTTTGCTTGCTCTTGATCAAGTTGGTTACCGTAATCCGCTTTTACTGTTTGTGACCCTTCAAGCTGACGAGCATAAATCTCACGTACAGTTGGATGTTTGCGGATTTCGTTATATAATACCGGCTGCGTAACAGCAGGCTCATCTCCCTCATTGTGTCCATAGCGCCGATAACCAATAAGATCAATTAGGAAGTCTTTTTTGAATCTTTTTCTGTATTCAATGGCAAGCTTTGTTACCTTCACACAGGCTTCTGCATCATCTGCATTGACATGGACGATCGGGATCTCAAATCCTTTTGCAGGATCACTTGCATATGTAGTTGACCTAGAATCAAAGATTTCCGTTGTATAGCCAATGTTGTTATTTGCAATAATGTGCAGGCTTCCACCAATTTGGTAGCCATTAAGACGGCTTAAATTTAGTGTTTCCGTTACAACACCTTGACCTGGAAATGCTGCATCTCCATGGATAAGAATGGCAAGTGCTTTCGTCACATCTTGTTTCGGTTCACCTTTTTCAGAACGATCTTCCTGTGCTGCACGGGCAAAACCTTCCACAATTGGACTCACAAATTCAAGATGACTTGGATTATTTGCAAGTGTAACAGTAGCCGAATGTTGATCTTTTTCAACTGAACGATTTGCACCTAAATGATACTTCACATCACCCGTCCATCCGTAGTTCAATTCTTCAGATCCTTCAGTTGGCGCTGTGTTTTCTTTAGGCGCTTGCAAAAATTCAGAGAATATCATATTGTAAGGCTTTCCAAGAGTATGTGCCAAAACATTTAGGCGTCCTCTATGAGCCATCCCAATTAGTATATTTTCAGTTCCTTTTGAGATTGATTGATCAATTGATTCATCAAGTATTGGAACAAGTGTGTCAAGACCTTCGATTGAAAAACGCTTTTGGCCAACAAATGTGCGATGAATAAATTTTTCAAAGCCTTCTACCTCTGTTAAACGTTTAAGAAGCTCTTTCTTTTTGTCTGTTGACAAATCTTCAGAAAGCTCACCAGACTCTACAGCATGTCGTAACCAAATTCGTTCCTCTTCGTCTTGAACATGTTCAAATTCAAATGCTGTTGTTTTTGTATATTGATTCTTCAGGTGCTCAATCACTTCGTATCCATTTCGTAAATGAGCAGGTGCATGATTCATTAATAATGGGACTGGAATTCTCAACAAATCTTCTTTAGTTAAATCAAAACGTTCCAAACTTATAAATTCATCACTTAATTCTGAACGTAGAATAGGATTAATTGCAGAAACCAAATGGCCTTTTGCTCGAATCATATCAGCTAATTTTACTGCGCTTACTACCTTTGTCATCATGTCCGGATCTAGCGCATTTCCTGACTGATTCTGTGAACCTTTGGCCGAATCTATTTGCGTGGGAGGCGGACCCCATAATTCAAATTTCTCACGTAGATCTGGATCAACAGAATTGGCATCTTTTAAAAATTCATCATACAGTTCAATCACAACGCCAAGATTGGGACCATGAAATCCTTGCCACGGCGCTTCCTGGTTATTCTCCTTGCTGGACATGTGATAATAACCTCCTAAGAAACTTTTCTTCTATCAACAGTTACCGATAAATTTTGCAACGCTTACACAAATAGTTTACCACGATTCCTGTTTGCACTCAAAGAAAACACGAAATTTGTTGTAAAATAGCTCAGCGCTCGCAACAACCCCTAAAATTGTACGACTTTTTGTTTAGAAAATCTAGCATTTCTTTAAAGTTTTTCTGAAAATTAGGCTTTCTACAATCAACGCATTTGTCAAAAAGTGTCGAACGTATAAAATTGTCACTCAATAAGGTATACGTTGTGTTTGGAACCAATTCATTATTTGATCTTTTTCAGTTTGGGTAAACTGAAATAATGAACTAGTAGTGCCCTCTTCTAATAGAACAATTTGAAGTGGCTCATTCTCCATATTTACGATTAATAAGACTGTTATATCAAGACGCGAGATCTGTTCATTGTCTGTTTTATAATCCACAGCTAACTCATAATGCGTCCATTGACCAACCCGTAGTCGTTTTATTTCTTTAATAGAATCAAACGTTATCTCAGAATACCGTTCAAACAACAAATCAATCATGTATCTCTCCCTTTCCATAAAAACAGGGTCCAAGTCAGGACCCAAGGCTTGAAGTTACTAATAGTTCTTTCTAGACTCCTTTTTATCTGTACACTATTATACGTTAAAGGAACAATCCAAGTAAAACAATAGCTATAATATGTGCATAATAAATCGACATCTGGTGAAACTATTTGGATGAAAAAGGAGGGGCTATAGTTGGAACAATATTTACTTATGCAAGACTCCAATAGTCCATGTTTGGTGATCGTCGATACGGTAAATGGACGTTATGCAGTTAGAAATGCAGATACTACTGGTCTGACTTTTTCAAACGGTGAAGAAGCGTTAGCCTGGATTCAACAGAATTGGCACTCGAATCTGTTTGTTAACCCAGAGGAATACAGCCACCTAATACAAGCAATCCAACAAGAACTTATTTCTTCTTAAAAACAAGTACGTACCATCCGCCTTCCCGAATGACTGGTATGCATGATAGTTGGATAAAGCCTGTCTGTTTTGCGTATGATAGCAGTTCTTTTTCCGTCGGGACCGGATACATCTCTTCATGTGCAGACATAAAACTATTAAACCCTGAAGCAAATCGCTGTCCATGCTTAGAGCTGACAAGTGGTGACATGATTAAAAGATAGCCTTTTTTAACAAGCAATTGTTTTGCTCTCTTGAATAATTGTAAGCGATCTTCAAATGAAAAATAATAGAAGAGATTATTCATCATTAATAGATCATATTGATCCTGATCTACATAATTCATAAAATCAGCTTGGATAATTGATATATCGGTTCCCTTCGCTTTTTCAAGCGCCTTTTTTTGCACGTCTGGATCTGCTTCAATTCCAGTCAGATTTATGTCAGGAAATTTTTTATGGAGTCGATGCAAATATCCTCCGTGCCCGCATCCAACATCTAAAATCCTTTTCACCTTTTGTTTTTTTACAACGCCAACGATTTTGGGGAACATTACAGATTCAAGTAAACCAGAAGTTTCGGCAACCGTGTGCCCAATATCTTCTTCTAAGATTTTAATTTCATCACCTTGGAGTAAGTTACGGTAAGTTAGAAGAGTTGGGATATGTAATTCCATCATTTCTTTTAGCAAAATTCCGACTGATTGATTACTAGTTTTTGAAAAATAGACAACCATCGTTTTTTTTGATTGTATTTTTTTTCCACGTTTTTCTTTTAAATGACCTATTGCGAGTCCTACCTCAACCCAACGCTTAAGTAAATCTTCTTTATAAAGGTACCGATTTGCAATCGTATGAATATCATTTGGTTTCTCAAATGCTTTAAATAGGTCTAGGCTGTATCCTAAGTGTGCATGCCATACTTGCAAAAAAGGTTCATTTTTTTTCATCCATTTTCTAGCCTGCCATAATCTTTTGTATTCAGCTATCACACTTTTCTCTCCCATCAATTGATGCATCATTATTAGTTATCCATTCCCAAACCTCACTAAATCGAAACCGACGCTAGATTGTCGCTTTTCTTCTATTACCTGACGAGATATAATGAAGATTCAAATTGACTATGTATAACTTAAAGGATGACTGTATTATGAAAAGACTCGTATTTTTTGTATTAGCAGGCATGATTGCGTTAATTGCGCTGTTTATCTATTTATTTGACTCAAATAATCAAGTCAGACAAATAACATATAAAACGGTTATTGGTCAGCATCAAATCCCAGAAAAGTTTGTGCCAGTTTATGAGGAAGCTGCTGAAGAATACGATATTCCATGGCAACTACTTGCGGCAGTCCATCGTGTTGAAACGATATTCTCGACAATGAATCCAATGGAAAGTCCTGTTGGCGCACTTGGTCCTTTTCAGTTTATGCCTAGAACGTGGGTTGGCTTGGTCTCATCCAGGTGGAGATGTTGGTGAGTTGGATGATGATGTAGATATTACTGACCCTGAGCTCATTAGTGAACATAATGGGTATGGTATGGATGTGTCGGGAAATGGTGTAGCCGATCCTTTTGATATTTGGGATTCAGCCTATGCTGCAGCTTCCTTTCTTGCGGACCACGGTGCTGAAGAAGGCGACTTGGAGGGAGCGTTATTTTCCTATAACAGAAGTGATGACTATGTAAATGAAGTGATGAGTTATTACAACGCCTATATTGAAAACTATGAATTGATTACCATTCCACTGGATAAAGAAGAGTAATATCTAAAAGTTGGAAATTGTTAAAAAGAGGCCGGGAAAGAAATATACGTGTAAACGATAAAGACGAATCAACCATTTAAAATTTTCAGGTTGATTCGTCTTTTTATTTTTAATTTAAGTAGCAGGTGATGATCGGCGGGGTATCTCCGCTCCCGGGACGGCTCCAAGCCTAATCTGGATAACGCAACCTCATTTCAACAGCTCAATCCAGCAAAGTGGTGAGATGGATCATTATCGTTTTCTACTCATTTGTTGTCCCCTACTTACACCTTATTGATTTGTATAAACAGGATCTTCGTCTTGCTCTTCTACTTCTACGGGTGGAATATATGATGGTTCATTTTTAATTTGAATTTGTTTTTCATTTGAACCTTTTTGACCAATGTCCGGAAGAGAACAGCCTGTTAATAAAACTGAAACAATTAATCCAATTATAAATCGCTTCAATAGAACCCTCTCTTTTCATTAAGCCTTAACCCTAAAAGGTTTTTCTCGTTTTTTATTTGAATACATAGATTGGTCTGCACGATGTATTAATTCATCAATTGTATCATGCATACCTTTCTCAAAAAAGGAAAATCCGCAGCTTACAGAAACTGAAAAAGAAAAATCCACAGTTTGATTTATTTGCTCAATCTCAGCTTGCATGTCACTCCATTTTTCTTTCCCTTGCTCCAATTTACAATTAGTGAATACTAAAACAAACTCATCCCCACCATAACGAAAAAACAAATCCTCAGGAGACTTATTAAGCTCGATCACATACGCAATGGTCTGAATTAATAAATCTCCATCTGCGTGACCAAATTGATCATTCACATACTTAAGATTGTTCACATCTAAGAAACAAATAACAACCCCTGCATGAGCTGCATTCTCCAAAATAGTTTGCAAATAAACCATTCCACTCCTTCGATTTAAACAACCAGTTAAACCATCTTTAGAAGCATGTTGAATTAAATCCTGTTCTGATTCTTTCATAATTGAAATATCTGAGAAGCCAATCATGAAACAAGTTTCATTATGAAAAGAAACTACTTCTCCATTCATTAATAACCATCGTTTATGCCCATTCATCAATTGCTCTACAAATATATAATCTTTACAACTGCCTTCTTCTTTTACTCTACTTAAAAAAATAGTCATTTCATCATTCACAGAAAATATCGTATGAATAGTGTAACTAGAACGATGATCCTCTTCAAAAAATCTATGAGCTTTTTGATTCATTAATAGAACTCTTTTATCTTCAGCTCTAAGCATCAGCAACGGGTAAGGGTTGACTTCAAATAAACTACGAAAGCTCTCTTCACTTTGTTGTAGATCCTTCTCTTTTAGGAAGGTGTTTTTCCGATAAAAATAATAGATGAAAGCAATTAAAATAGAAATACCCATCGCAGCCGTTGTATTTATGACTTTAATTAATATAGCAGAATCTGATACATTCGTATGGTATAACAGTAGAATAAATAGACTTTGAATTGGTACGATAATCATACCTAAATAAAGAGGATGTAAAACAAATAGTGTTGCTATGCCCATCATAATCACAATATAGGAATCTACATTGCCTGATAAACCCTCACTGTTTATAGAACCTAACATCCCGATTAGTAAATAGAAGCCTACAAAGCCATATAAAATATATGAGCTAAACCTGCTTTGATAAAAACATGTATTTCTATATCGTTTAAATTGATAAGTACTTATAAACCACAAGGATGTGAAAAGACATAGCATGTGAATACCTATTAATCGCCAAAATGCTTCTGTCCCTCCTACTTCATCATATAAACGCATATCCATAAATACATAGAGTGGCGAAACCAAAACGAGTACCCAACAAAATATGTAAGCGAACATAGGCTAATTTCATTTCTTCTACTTTAAAAAGAGCTAGCGAGGAAGAATGAGTCCGATGATGTGTAGTAAAGTGAAGTAGACGACCAATAAACAGTGATAAAAATTGTGTCATCTGCTAATCCTCCTAAATTGATGTGTACATATATTTTACTATACTATCGGCTTTGTTTAGCGTATTTTTTAGACTGTGCATCCATATCACTCGAAATCGTTCTAGTAACCATGGTATAGTGTTCAAGTATTTAAAATTTTGTTTAGGGGTTGAATTCAATGGAGTTTGTAACGTTAAATAATGGACTTAAAATGCCTCAATTAGGGTTTGGTGTATGGCAGGTTCCAGATGAAGAAGCAACACCTGCAGTGAAAAATGCCCTTGAAGTTGGGTATCGTTCAATTGACACAGCGATGATCTATCGAAATGAAAAAGGCGTTGGCGAAGCGTTAAAGGAAGCAAACGTAGATCGCTCAGACCTATTTATTACAACAAAAGTATGGAACAGTGATCAAGGATATGATGCAACAATCAAGGCTTTTGATGAAAGCTTGGAGCGTCTTGGTTTAGATTATGTTGATCTTTACCTAATCCACTGGCCTACTCCAATGTATGATACGTATGTAGATACATACAAAGCGATGGAAACGCTTTACAAAGAAGGTCGAGTTAAAGCCATTGGTGTATGTAACTTTGAAATTGAGCATTTACAACGTTTACTTGATGAATGTGAAATCGTACCTGTATTGAATCAAATTGAGTGTCATCCTTACCTAGCGCAAAATGAATTAAAGGATTTCTGTGCGAAACATAACATATTTGTAGAAGCTTGGAGCCCTCTCATGCAAGGTGGCGATGTGTTAACCGATTCCACTGTCGTTGAAATCGCAAAAGCACACGAAAAAACACCTGCACAAGTCGTATTACGTTGGCACTTACAGAATGACTCTATCGTTATACCTAAGTCGGTTACACCTTCTCGTATCGAAGAAAATTTTGATGTATTTGATTTTAGTTTAACGGATGAAGAACAACAAAAATTAAATGCACTTGATAATGGAACAAGACGTGGTGCACATCCGAATGATATGGATAAACGTTAATTGCAACAAAAAAAGAACCGAAGCACATTGATGCCTCGGTTCTTTTTTATGAATAAATCATTGCATTTGATAATGAATATCATTATTATATAAGAGTGCTTTCTAAACATCTATATTGGGGGATTTAACTTGAAAACATTATTCACATATAAGAAATCGCTGACGTTAGCCTTATCAATGACTACTGTTTTTGCTTTGGCAGCTTGTGGCGGTAATGAAGATAACGATCCATCGGCAAACGATTCCACATCTGACTCTGGTCCACGTGTGATGACTGATGCCTTAGGTAATGAGGTTGAGATTCCAGAAAACCCGGAACGAATACTCGGTTCATACTTAGAAGATTACTTAGTCACTTTAGGTGAGACACCTGTTGCCCAGTGGTCTGTCGCAAACGGAACGCAAGTCTATCTTGAAGGTCAACTTGAAGGTGTACCTACTATTTCGTCTGAACTTCCACCTGAGGAAGTGGCCAGTTTTGACCCTGATCTCATTCTAATTGGTGAAGAAACCCAAGTTGAATCTGGATTATATGATCAATATGATCAAATTGCACCAACTTTTGTTTTAGGTGATGAGGTTACAAATGATTGGCGTAAGGCTTTAGCAAAAACAGGTGAAATTCTTGGTAAAACAGAAGAAGCTGATCAGGCATTGGCTGATTACGAGGCATTAGTGGATGATACAAAAGAGGATATCCAAGCAGCCATTGGAGAGGATAAAGTAGCTGCATTATGGTATGTAGCAGATACCTATTATGCGGTTTCTCCTACCCAATCAAGTGGTGCAACATTGTTTGAAGACCTTGAATTAAACCCTGCTAATGTCAACGCTAACCTTCCTGAGGATAATGTGGCACAATGGAACCCGGTCACACTTGAATCATTAGCTGAACTTGACGCAGATCACCTAATTTTAGTTAACAGTACAGAAAGCTCGATTGAAGACATTTTAAATGATCCTGTTTGGGCTAACGTACCTGCTGTAATAAAAAATCAAGTGCATGGTGTTTCGAGAGAATCCACTTGGCTATATACAGGCATTCAAGCTCATACTCAAACGGTTCAACAAGCAAAAGAACTTCTAACGCAATGATAAAAAAACAATCGTCCTTAGCGGATGATTGTTTTTTTCAAGAAAGCATTTGGTGGTTAGTGTGCATTACTTGTAACTTTGTTTCTTTTAGATGACTAATAACTTGTCTACGTGCAGATATATATAGCCATTGACGATAGGTCTGGTCTTTTAACTTTGGTCTTTCCTGCCATAGGCGTTTAAATAATTGCTGAATCATTTCTTCCGTCTTGACTTTATCCTTTACTCCTCGGTAAATAAACGCATAAAGTGCACGTTCATTTTCGACATACAACTGCTCTAGTGCTTCGGGTTCTTTGTTTCGTATACGTTTACAAATTGGTTGTTTACTTTCTCTCATAAATGGATTACCCCTCTTGGCCATCTCACAGACTAAGGATGACACAGATGATGCTTGATATCATCTAGGTACCCGTTTCCACAAGAAAGTAAGCCTAAATAACAAAATAAATAACCTTATCTTAAAAGGGCAATAATCGGAATGGAGAGAGCCATTATAGGTACAAGGATCCAATACCAGCCACTTGATGTTTCCTCAACATAACTTCCAGCTTTTAATTCCTCTACTTCTTTTTTTAAATCGTCAATTTCCTTTTGCATTTTCTCAAGCTTCAATTCTGTTTCAGTCATTTTAGATCTCCTTTCATATTCATTCTTATCACAAGTATAACTTACATCCATTTCCATCATCAATTGTTTCATCAAAAAAAGCCTGTTCCCTTAGTAGAGAAACAGACTTATCTTCATTAAATAGCAATTTCCATTTGTACCTTGTCACCATGTTGATAATCACTCAGGTTAAAATCTTCAATGGTAAAATCATAAAAAGATTTAATAGCTGGATTAATAAAGAGCTCGGGTGCAGAGTGTGATTCCCGACTTACTTGCTCTTTTAACGGCTCAATATGACGCTCATAAATATGCGCATCTCCAATATGAAAGATATATTCGCCAAGTTCATACCCCGTTACTTGAGCAATCATTCTTTGCAAAACATTATACTGGAATACGTTAAAAGGATTCCCTAAACCCATATCGTTAGAGCGACAACGAACCTCAAGATGAAGTTTACCAGCTTTTACATGCCATTGTGTCTCATATACACATGGAGTTAATGACATTTCATCAAGCTCATCTGGATTCCATAGCATCGTAATATGTCGACGCGAGGAAGGATTAGCGATTAATTCTTGAATTAAGTAGTCAACTTGATCAAGTTCAATCGTCTCACCAGAAATAGCTGTATTTCTCGGATCGAGCAGATCCGTTTTGAGTTTTTCCACTGGGTATCGTCGATTTCTTTTAGCTAATTGATAGCCGTATGCTTTGCCTATCGTTCCGTCCTCCTGCTCCCATTCATTCCAGATCTTTACGTTCATTTGTCGGAGTTCTTCTACTTGATTTGATTTTTTTTGCCAAATCCAAAGCAACTCGCGAATGGCTGTTTTCCAGGCGACTTTTTTTGTTGTTAAAATCGGCAATTGGTTGTTTGAAAAACGCATGGACTCTGCCAAGATCGACTTTGTAAATGCAGGTTCCCCATCCTTCCAAACGGTACGTACTTCTTCACCTTGATTGCTATATCCTTCGTTAATTATTTTATCTATTATTTGTTTGTACTGACGATCTGCTTCATTCAATGTTCTTCACTCCTAAAAAAATCTCTCCTCAGTATATCGCAAATGGAGAGATTCTTATAGAGTGAATACATATAAGTCCTTAATCTTTGTAAGGGTCAAACTCATTGGCACCTGCCATACAAACACCAATCGGGCGAAGAACATGTTTGATATCAAGTGTTTCATTATGTGCCTTCAGCACGGTTTTAAGTTTCTTATACACAAATGGACTTTCGTCCGTCCCACCGCCACGTAGTTCCACACCATAAGACTTTAAGGCGTCATTCATTCGCTTAGGTGAAATCTCCCCACCTTTTCGTTGCTTTGTTTTCCAGTTCATTTTTCCTGCTGCCTGAGTTCGGCTCATGATTCGCCCCGCACCATGTACAGTGCTATAAAAGGCTGCCTTATTTTCCTCAGTATCTTTTCCTTGTACAATGACTGACTCATCAGCCATACTGCCCCCAATAAACCCCCACTGACCTGGAGCATTTGGTGTGGCACCTTTTCGTACAACAACGACTTCTTTACCATTATGTGTTTCCTTCCAGGCGAAGTTGTGGTGGTTGTGAACAGAAAATGTAACATCAGCTTTTAAGATATCAAGGACTTTATCAATGACATAATCACGCCCCGCATACGCGTATTGGCCTGCTAATGTCATCGCCTGAAAATACATTTCTCCTACATCTGAATCAAGCTCAAATAACGTCGGGACATCTTCCATTTTTTCGCCACCGACCTTATCATGAAAGGCTTTGCCTTTCGCTAGATTTAGAAAACCGCTTGCTGTTTTATGTCCAAATCCTCGACTACCAAAATGATTTGCAATCCAAATTTGATTCGTTGCTTCTTCAACAAACAAATCAACAAAGTGATTGCCACTACCTACAGTACCCAGTTGCCTTTGAGCTAGCTGCTTAAATGTCTCTCTTGTTGTACCATCAATCTCATCAAACACGTGCCAAGCTGGATCATCAAATAATTTGTGATCCACCAATTCTTGATTCTGTCTCCCTATGCCAAACGAGATCGTTCGCGCGATCTCATCCATGATTTTAGGCAGCTTACGTTTAATATCTTTTAATGTTAAATCCGTGCGAACCGCTTTGTTGCCACAGCCAATATCATAACCAACACCAGAAGGAGAAATCTGACGATCATACACCATGACTCCACCAACTGGCTGACTATAGCCTTTATGATGATCTGCCATTAATAAGCTTTGAATCACACGCCCATGACTTGCACACGTCACAGCCTGATCCACTGCATTATCAAGTGGACTTCCCCACACTCGCACAGAACGAATGTCTTGATACATCTAATCACCTCAAACAATTTGTTTTTAATGATCATACCATAATAATGTATTTAAATATTTAAAATTACAATTACATAGAAGCATAGTTACCTACCTGTTCAAACAATGTATGCCCCTCCGGCTCCGCTACCAGGATGGAGGGCACGCTTTCCGCAGGCGGGCGTGGAACTAACCGGCTATGCCGGTGGATTTCCACCTGCCCTCTCCTCGAGGCCACTGAAAAAGTCAGTTAGAAAAAAGCTCACGGGCACCGCTCCAGGAGAAACCTTCGCTTTCCGCGGGAACGGCCTCAGCCCTTGAAGTGGAAGGACACCCCTTCAATGTCTTCAGACTCGTTCTGTTCCGCAGGAGTCTTCGGTTTCTCCTTCCGCTATTCTTCTGATCAACTAAATGGCAACGTTCTTTTTTAGGTATAGTCGTCATTTTAGTCTGCCTCTCTATCTAACATGAAAGTGGTGGCTGACTATGATTCAAAAACAACAATCTTTCCAACTCAGTGCGTATGCTGATCTATATGATCTCATCGTTCCTAAAGATCATACATTACGGAAACTGAATGATCTTATTGATTTTTCCTTTATTTATGATGAGTTGGTACAGAATTATAACGTGGATCACGGTCGCTCAGCCATAGACCCTATTCGAATGTTTAAATATTTATTGTTAAAAAGCATGTTTCCATTATCAGATGTGGATCTGGTGGAGCGTTCTAGATATGATATGTCGTATAAATACTTCTTAGGCATGGCACCTGAGGAAGAGGTCATTGATTCAAGCTCCTTAACGAAGTTCCGTAAATTGCGTCTGAATGTACTTGATTTATTAATCGGAAAGACAGTCGAACTAGCGGTTGAACAAGGCGTCATTAAAAGTAAAACGATCATCGTTGATTCTACTCATACCCAGGCACGTTATAACCAGAAAAAGCCGATCGATATTTTGCGAGAACGATCAAAAAACTTGAGGAAAGCAGTCTATTCTGTCGATGAGTCCATCAAGTCAAACTTCCAGCTAAGCCAACTCAGAATGATTTAGATGAAGAACTCGTGTACACGCAAACCCTCTTGAGTGTGATCAAACAACATCCGACCCTGCATGCCTCCTATCCAAAGGTGACGGAGCCGTTGAATCTAGTAGAAGAAACCGTCAACGATGATATCGAACGCCTCCAATCCATGAAAGATCAAGACGCCCGAAGGGGTCACAAAAGTGCCGATACGTCTTTCTTTGGCTATAAAACTCATCTAGCGATGAGTGATGAACGCGTGATTACCGCAGCGGTCATCACAACAGGAGAAAAATCGGACGCAAAGCAACTTCGAACACTCATTGAAAAAAGTGTAGACGCTGGGATGACAGTGGAATCCGTCATCGGAGATGCGGCGTATTCAGGAAAAGATCATCTCCTGTACGCGAAAGCAAATCAGATTGAATTAATTTCTAAAACCAATCCATCCATTGCCCATGGGACACGGTCAAAGGAAGAAGAGTTTGAGTTTAATAAAGATGCGGGGATGTATGTATGTAAAGCGGGCCATTTAGCTATTTTGACACACAGACAAGGAACGACGAAGCAAGGCAAAAACCAAAGACAGAAGTATTATTTTGATATCGAGAAATGCAAGACGTGTCCCTTCCAAGAAGGGTGTTATAAACAGGGAGCCAAAAGCAAAACATATTCTGTCACCATCCATTCTCCTGAACATGAAGAACATCTCGCTTTTGAGCAAAGTGAAACGTTTAAAGAAAAAGCCAAAACGCGATACAAAATTGAAGCGAAAAATAGTGAACTAAAGCATAGACACGGGTATAAAACGGCGAATTCCTCGGGTCTATTAGCGATGGAAATTCAAGGAGCGATGGCCATCTTCTCAGCCAATCTCAAACGAATACTGAAAGTCATGGAGCAAAAATAACCCCAAAAGGGTCGGTATGATAAATAAAAACAGCTTGCCATTTCCAAAATAAAGGGAATGGTAGGCTGTTTTTATATTTTTAAAGGAACCCTTAACTACATATCAACCCTTTTTCAGTGGCCTCCCTCTCCTCCTGCAGGAGTCGGCCCTTCCATCCTGTTCGCTTTTTAAAGAGGAAATTGTGTGTAAAATTTAATAGTTGATCTTTTAAGTAATAAAAAGACGAAATGCCTCAATTCACTTCGCTTTTATAATAAAACTTTCAGCTTCATAATTAAAAGATGTGGTTTTCTTAAGATCATTGAAACCATCTGTTAAATATAAATGTTGTTCCACATAATAAACGTCTGAAAGATATTCATTTATCATTTTCGTACTAGTAAAGGCCACTACTCAAGCGGACGAAATTGGAGGGCCGACACCTGCGGGAAGTACAGACAAGGTGAAATGAACTGGCAAAGCCAGTTTAGTTCAGCGTCTGCCCGCGGTAAGCGTGCCCCCAATTTCGGGAGCGGAATCGTAGAGTCCAAATTTAGAGGACGCTCGAAATCACCCTGATTTTTTTAATCTTATAAACAAAAAATCCGACCATTGGCATTATTCATGTCATTGGTCGGATTAAACTTAATTTTCAATACCTACATGCTAATTAACGATTATCGATTTTCTCCGGATATAGATCGTGGTTCATCAATCGATGATCTGCAATTTGCTCAAACTTTGTACCAGATTTTCCGTAGTTGCAGTATGGGTCAATGCTGATGCCGCCACGTGGAGTGAACTTACCCCATACTTCAATGTAACGAGGGTCCATTAGCTCAATTAAATCGTTCATGATCTTATTCATGCAGTCTTCATGAAAATCTCCATGATTTCTAAAGCTAAATAGATAAAGCTTCAACGACTTACTCTCAACCATTTTCACATCTGGAATGTAACTGATATAGATAGCCGCAAAGTCTGGTTGACCCGTAATTGGGCACAGTGACGTGAATTCAGGACAATTGAATTTCACAAAATAGTCCCGGTTTGGGTGTTGGTTCTCGAATACTTCTAAAATGCCTGGGTTGTATTCAACCTCATATTTTGTTCCTTGGTTGCCGAGTAACGTTACTCCCTCAAGCTCATCCTTTTGTCTTCCACTCATTATGCTCTCTCCTTAAACACCACGTTTATTACCCCAAACCAATGTGTGAAGTTGTGGCAATACTCGGGCCTTGTTCATTGTTTTTGAAGCAACAGTCTTATCAATCAGCCATTCATATTTTTCTAATAGATCAGAAACAAGTGCTTGATCATTCGTTGTTGTCGCATCCTCATTTCCAACCTGTAAATAAAACGGAAATTCCGGATATCGTGAATGAATGTCTTCTGCATAAGCAAAATCGACGTCATCAAATACAACCACTTTTAAACTCGTTTGTTCTTTTGAAAGTCGCTCATAGAACACATCTAGTTTTGCAAAGTCAGTTGTCATACCTGAACTAGGTGGCTTAGGTGAAATGGTTACATCCGTTATGTCTGTTAACCAATCCTTCCAAAAGGTCCCCTGTGTTTCTACTGCTGTTTCAATCCCAAGTTGTGAAAGATGATCTACTAACTCACCTATTCCCTTATGCAAAGCAGGGTTTCCACCTGAAATTGTTACATGAGAAAATTGATCGCCACCTATTTTTTGCAAGTCGGATAGAATTTCCTCTGCTGTCATCGATGTACTTGAGCCTGTGCCATCCCAAGTAAAGCTTGAATCACACCATGAGCATTTATAATCACAGCCACCAGTACGAACAAACATTGTTTTTTTGCCGATGACCATGCCTTCTCCTTGAATCGTTGGACCGAATATCTCCATTACAGGGATCTTACTCATGAGCTTTCACCTTGCTTTGGACGATACACGACATAGCTTGTCGGTGTTTCGCGAACAAGCACCTGCAAACATACGGGCTTGTTATCCATTGAGTCTAATTCAGCCTGAACAGCTAGTCCAATTTGACGAGCGACCTCTTCTGTAGTTGGCGGCCGACTGGCAAACTCCTGATGATCATTTAATAAGGTGTGATCGTAGCGTTTGTGAACGATGGTTTTGAGTCTTTTAAAATCAACTAAAAAACCAAGCTCATCCAGCTCGTCTCCGGCAATTGTCAGGTTAATAAAATACGTATGACCGTGCATATGCTGGCAATCTCCAAGCTCGTTCATCGTCAATGTAATGAGCGGCAGCCAGATGCATATCTTTATTTAGTTCAAATGTATAAGAATGTGGAACCTGTGGGTAAAACTGCTGAAGCATTATGCTTGTACCTCCTTCCGACGAAGATAAGCATCTAAGCCATTTCTTCTTAGGATACAAGAAGGACATTCGCCACAGCCATCACCACGGATTCCGTGATAGCAGGTTAATGTTTTTTCTTGAACAAAGGAAAGCGCGTCTAGTTGATCAGCCAACTCCCACGTTTGCTCTTTGTTCAACCACATAAGTGGTGTATGAATGACAAACTGTTCATCCATAGCTAGATTTAAAGTTACATTCAGCGACTTAATAAACACATCACGACAATCTGGGTATCCACTAAAGTCCGTCTCGCATACACCCGTGATCAGGTGACGAGCTCCCATTTCACGTGCATAAACAGCAGCAAATGAAAGAAATAGATGGTTGCGACCGGCTACGAATGTAGATGGCAGTTCCCCTTCTTCTCCAACACCCACTTCAATGTCAGAGCGTGTTAACGCGTTCGCGGATAATTGATTAATTAAGCTCATATCAAGTACGTGAAATGATACACCAAGTTCTGCGGCTATCTCTCGTGCACATTCAATTTCCTCAGAATGACGCTGACCATAATCAAAGGTCACTGTATGGACCTCTTTAAATTCTTTTAATGCCCAAAATAAACACGTTGTACTATCTTGTCCGCCGCTAAATACAACAACGGCTTTTTCTTCTTTTATCATGCACTCATTTCTCCTTTGCTTAAGGGAAAAGAGCATTCGTAACCCCATACACAGGAAAAAAACTGGCTCGGTTAAAGAACTGAACACAGTTTACCGTTAGTTTTTTATAGAGGGAGTTCGCGAACCTCTTATGCCTATGAAGACGGCATCCTTTATCTTTTTTATTCATCCAATAGTGTACCATATCGTACGGCGATCAGCTATTCTTTTCACTTTGCGTAAAACTTGGTAATATAGGAGAGAATATAAATTCAGTTTGCCCAAAATGAGGAGGCTTTTTATGTCTTTTGTAAATCAAGTAGAAAAATATGCAGAACTTGCTGTTAAAGTCGGCGTGAACATTCAGCCAGGTCAAACCTTAGTGGTTCGTACCCCATTATTTGCAGCAGATTTTGTTCGAATTGTTGCCAAGAAAGCATATGAAGCAGGAGCTTGGACATGTTGAAGTTGAATGGTCTGATGAAGAGATCACTAAGCTTAAATATAACCTCGCACCAGATGAGTCCTTCCATACATACCCTGAGTGGCGTGCAAAAGGATTAGAAGAAGAAGCTGAAAAAGGTTCTGCTTTCCTAAGTATTACGGGTAGCGATCCCGATCTTCTAAAAGGAGTTGACCCTTCACGTATCGCTAATGCAAACAAAGCTGCTGGTGCCGCACTAAACGGCTTCAGACGTTATATCACCTCTGATAAGGTTAGCTGGTCGATTGTTGCGATACCATCAGTCGGTTGGGCAGAAACCGTATTCCCTGAAGAAAAAGGTGAAGCAGCAGTTGAAAAGCTATGGAATGCTATTTTTGCTGCCACACGTATCGATCAAGCTGATCCAGTAGCCGCATGGAAAGATCATCTCGCAACTCTTGATGAGAAAATGGAGATTTTAAATAAACATCACTTCCAAGCCCTTCATTATACAGCGGAAGGTACAGACTTAACGATTGAGTTACCAGAAACACATCTTTGGGTATCAGGTGGAAGCATTAGTAAGGGTGGCGTTGATTTCGTCGCAAATATGCCGACAGAGGAAGTCTTTACGGCAGCGAAGAAAACAGGTGTAAACGGACATGTAACAAGTACAAAACCACTTAGTTACGGTGGTTCTTTGATTGAAGATTTTAAGTTAACCTTTAAAGACGGAAAAATTGTGGAAGCTACAGCAAAAAAAGGTCAAGAAACGTTAGATCGTTTACTTGAAAATGATGAAAACTCTCGCTACATTGGTGAAGTTGCACTCGTGCCTCACAAATCACCTATTTCAGATACAAATATCATTTTCTTTAATACACTTTTTGATGAGAATGCTTCAAATCATTTAGCGATTGGTAGTGCTTACGCCTTTAATATTGAAGGCGGTAAAGAAATGTCCAATGAAGAGCTTGAGAAAAACGGCATTAACACAAGCCAAACTCACGTTGACTTCATGGTTGGATCAGCTACTATGGATATTGATGGAATTCAAGAAGATGGAAGCCGTGTTCCTGTGTTCCGTAACGGAAACTGGGCTATCTAATCGTAAAAGAAACAACAAACGACGAACATCCCAATGATGTTCGTCGTTTGTCTGTCATTTCTTAGATTTTTTTACTAATAGTATTTTTAGTTATCTCCTTTTCTAGTTATTACGGTTCAAGACGTTCGCCTCTTCTAAATTCTTGGAATTTCTTTGTCTCCTTCACAATAACACCAGATAAAAACAGTAACGCAATTAAGTTTGGAATTGCCATTAAAGCATTAAAAATATCCGCTATACCCCAAATCAAATCCAGTTGTGAAACTGCACCTACAAAGACAAACAGTACATAAACGACTTTATAATAGTGAGCATTATGATCACCAAATAGATAACCAAAACACTTCTCACCATAATAAGACCAACCAAGTACAGTTGTGAAGGCAAAGAATACAATACCAAATGTTACAATATATCCACCAAAACCTGGCAATAATGCATTAAACGCTTCTCCTGTTAAAACGCCAGATCTATCAGATTCCATTCCTGAATATAATCCACTCATCACTATTACTAGGCCAGTAATTGAACAAATAATGATTGTATCTAAAAATGTGCCTGTCATAGAAACGAGAGCCTGTCGCCCTGGATAATCTGTTTTAGCAGCAGCTGCAGCAATTGGTGCAGATCCTAAACCTGCTTCATTAGAGAATACACCTCTCGCTACACCATAACGTATAGCTGTACCAAGAATACCTCCAGCTACTGATTCTCCAGTAAAAGCTGCTGTAACAATTGTTGAAAGAGCTTCGGGAACCATTGAAATATTCATAAAAATAATGATTAATCCGCCAACTAGATAAACAACTGCCATAAATGGGACTACAATAGATGCCACTCTACCAATTCGCTTAATCCCACCCAAGATAACTAAGCCTGCCAATATCGTTAATACGATCCCCGTTATCCAGGGGGTAATATTAAAACTAGATTCAAGTGATGCAGCAACTGTATTTGACTGCGTCATATTTCCAATCCCAAACGAAGCTAAAAATCCAAATAATGCAAAAAGAACCGCCAACCATTTCCATCCTAATCCTTTTTCTATGTAATACATCGGACCACCGGAAATTTCTCCTTTTTCATTTACAACTCTGTATTTAACTGCCAGTATAGCCTCTCCATATTTGGTTGCCATACCGAAAAATGCTGCGACCCACATCCAGAAAACAGCGCCAACACCGCCTAGTAGAATTGCAGAAGCTACTCCAGCAATATTACCAGTACCGATTGTTGCTGCTAATGCAGTCATTAATGATTGAAAATGAGAGATATCACCATCTTCTTTGATATCTTTTTGCTTTTTCTTAGAAGGAAAAAACACAAGCTTTAAAGCGTAAGGGAGATTAAATATTTGCAAAAAACCTAAACGTATTGTTAAAAATATTCCCGTTCCTACTATTAGTACTAGTGTGATTGGTCCCCAAACTATATCACCGAGTACTGAAACGGTAACCTCCAGTAAACTTATAAAAGAAGACCAGACATTAGAAATCAGATCCATATAAACTCTTCCCCTCTCCAATCACTGTCTTAATGTACATCGTTAAAGTTTACTTATTTCACTACCTCCAGTCAATATGTTTGTCATATAATTCGACACGAACATTTAATCTCCTCCATAAAAAATGGGATCCATTGAGGATCCCTAATTGCTGACGTTAATGTTTAATGTCAAATGATCTTTCGGAAATGGTTTCCTCTTTTAACCTCCGCTGGATGTTATTTACTTTTGCAAATCGATTCTTTGTTTTTAATGCATGAAGAAATGGTTCAAATAGCTGGTCTTCACCTTCGGCTTCTACTTCAACTGTTCCATCTGGTAAATTGCGCACCCAACCAACTAAACCAAACTGTTGTGCTAGCTCTTGTGTAAAGTAACGAAAACCAACACCTTGTACCCTTCCTTCAACGATCAGATGATGTCTTTTGATCATCAGAATCCCTCCAAATAAACTGGCTCCTATTCTATGACCGATACAAGGTTGTTTTAAACATTCCTTCTCCTTAAAAGATCTAATGATCGCTCCACATCTATCTGACCTACTCCATCTGCATTTACAAATGATGTTCCTTCAACAAGTAATTGTTTAATCATATTAGGTGTTAAACTTACATCAGATTGAAGCAACATGGCCGCAGCTCCAGCACAAAATGGTGTGGACATTGAGGTACCTGACATTTTTGTGTAATGTTTCTCATGACGATTCGACTTTTGAAATCGATCGATAAATGAGCCAGGCGTTCGCAAAGAAATAAGATCAACACCTGGCGCTAATAGATCTGGTTTTCTCTTTCCATATATGGTTGGTCCTCTACTTGAAAACGGTGCTGTGTTAAATGTCTCGCTTGGATAAATATGACTTGTATCAAGTGATCCAACCGTTATAACTTCCTCACTTACACCGGGACTAGCTATTGTAAATGGATCAGGTCCGTCATTACCTGCAGCCGTAACAACTGTAATTCCAGATTTCCATGCTTCCTCCACCATTCTGACTATAGGGTCATCTTGTTCTGTCATATATTTGGTTGCATGTGTTCCTAGCGATAAAGAGATAATGTGAATAGGATGACTAGGATGATTTTGATTATATTTTATACACCACTCCACACCCTGGATGATGGATTCAATCGTTCCCGTACCTGTTCGATCAAGAACTTTGATTCCAATAATATTTGCTTCTGGTGCCATTCCGTTATACGTTCCATTTGATAATAAGCCATTACCTGCAGCTATACCTGCACAATGTGTACCATGTCCATTATCATCATAAGCATTAGCTCGACCATTGATAAAATCTACAAATCCAGAGATTCTGCCTGCCAAATCTTCATGTTGAAAGACACCTGTATCGATAATCGCGATCGTAACTCCTTTACCTGTTAACAAACCTGGAGTATTTTTAGTTGGTTGTCCAGGTTTTTGTGCTTTATGACCAAACCTTAATGCTTTAATCTTCCTGTTAAGATAAATTCGTTTTATTGAAGGACAATGCGATAAAATAAATTCTAATCTTTCAGGTGTTATATATGCACTACAACATGAAATACTAGAGAAACGATTCCGAACACAACTTTTACCGTGACCATTTAACAATTGTTCCATTAGAAACGAATGAAAAAAAACAGCGGTCCTCTCAAACTCGATAATCACTGAAAGCTTCTGCTTTGTTTGTAGTCTTTTCTCAAGAAATCGATGAAGAAAACAGGGAGTAAAACGGAATGGTTTGTAAAGGTCAAGTATCGCTTCACGTAGCGGTTTATCTAGCTTTGTCGAATGTCCTCTTACTAATTTAACCATAGAATAATTAAACATAAGATCCCTCCATCCTAATTACCCTACCCTATACAATATGAATTCTAGAATAGAGCGACCGGATGTGTGTCCTTACACATGTGACAAAAGGCATATGTGCGAATAATAAAAAATATAAATGTAAGGGTTTTCAAAATGAGTTTAATGGGGTATACTAAAAATATCACAAAAAAGACACAACTTAGACACTGAATGTTCATACAATGATACAATTAGACTTTTTGAAGGAGATGAGAAAAAAATGGGTATTTTCTTTTTCTATATGTTTGTAGCAAGTGCCACTCCTCTGTTCTTATGGCTTGAGTATCATAAATTGGCTGTTGCAAGTATTCCTGGAATTTTCGCGATGTGGATTCTTGGTGCGATTTATATAATTAGTCCTTCGTGGTGGTTAGAGGCTTGGTTTATCTTTACATTTTCAGTTAACGTTGTTCTTGCACATTATGCGGCAATCGTTTTATATGGTATGCCTTATATCAAACAAAAACGACTTGAGCGTCAGCCTAAACGTTTGATTTGATCAAATACAGTGGCTGAACGAAAGTATACGGATAACACATAGAGACGGACGATCCTAAATTCAGGGTCGTCCCTCTTTTTGGTTTCAAGTTACAAATGAGAGAATGGATAAATTGCAGTCTCGCCGCTCCCGGAATATGGGTGGCACGCTTTCCGTGGGAGGCGTTGACCTAAATTGGCTACGCCATTTTAGATGAACCTTGCCTTTTAGTCCCACTGGAGTCAGCCTCCCCCATCCCGTGCGCTTTGAGAGAGCGCCAAATTATTTAACAGATTATTATTGGAAATAATACCTGGTTAAATTTATTAAATCTGGTATTTCTATATACTAGATGGTTAAAACTTCAGATGTATTTATGTACTCTTCAAAGTTCCAAGATTAGAGAGTACGAACGAATCTACATGTAATGAACCTAGGGCATAACGAAATGAATGTATCTCAAGATGAACAATTTTTAAAAAAACATTACTATTTAAAAATTTCGCTAAACTAAAAGGTGACTCATCAGCCTCCATGTTGGCGTTGCGGAGTGGAGGTTCCGAAGCTATAGACATCGGTTATTAATTTTGACAAACAAAAAAACGGACCATTATGTGAAAGTAACATCATAATGGTCCGTTTTTTATATTAGCTGAAACACTTATGTCCCAACCTCTTATTCTTACTGGTGCTGCGGTAAATGAATTCCAAATTCTAAAACAAAGTATGAGCCAATAACAATGATGACAGCGATAAAAATCGCAAAGATTGTATGGCCTGACTGTGTAACTCCGTCTTTTCCTTCACGCATATGCATGAACATAAATAATTGAACTCCTGCTTGAACAAAGGCAAACAAGAAAATAACAATTACTTTAACGAGTGAAGATAGATCTGTATAAAGTGCTATCCATACAGCAAACAGTGTTAATAGAATGGATCCAAGAAAACCAATAATATGTGACCAAGGTGCATGAGATTTATTTTCGCTCATCCTATAATCCCCCCAGACCCATCAGGTAAACACCTGTGAAGATAAAGATCCAGATAACATCAAGGAAGTGCCAGTACAAACTTGCAATAAACACTTTTGACGTTGTTCGTGGCGTGAAACCACGACGTTTTACCTGAATGAGTAATAACGTAATCCAACCAATACCAACGGAAACGTGCAATCCGTGTGTTCCAAGTAGAACAAAGAACGCAGACCAGAATGCACTTGTTGATAATGTGGCACCTTCGTGAGCGTAATGCCAGAACTCATAGATCTCAAATCCAACAAATCCTAACCCAAGAATCAAGGTAAGAATCATCCAATTAATCATCTGTTTCACTTTACCAGAACGCATCGCATGAATGGCTAATCCACAAGTGAAACTACTTGTTAATAGAAGGAACGTCATAATTAACACAAGATCTAGTGCAAATAAATGCCCAGCTGAAACACCACCAACCGTACGATTTACGAGTACAAAGTATGTTGCAAACAGCGTTGAAAAGAGGGCAAACTCTGCTCCGATAAAAATCCAGAAGCCAAGAATATTATTCCGTCCTTCTGCTGATTGAAATTCAAGCGGTTCATTGGCGTATTCTGCGTCTTCAGCATGTGCCATTTACTTCGCCTCCCTTGCACGTTTTTCAGTTTCTTCTATTTCTTCAACACTTACATAATAACCATCGTTGTAATCAAATGAACGGAAAGCCATGCAAGCAAAAATTCCGATTCCGCCTACAATACCCATCCAGAACCATTCGAATACGAGTCCAAATCCGACTAAGAACATAAAGCAACCCATTACAAATGGTAATGCTGTATTACTCGGCATATGGATCTTTTCATATTTCTCAATTTTATTAGGATCAATGCCTTCTTCTTTCATTTTCCAATAGGCATCCATTGAAGTAACTTCTGGTACCTTCGCAAAGTTATAATGCGGCGGAATCGCAGACGATGTTGCCCATTCAAGTGTACGTCCATCCCATGAGTCTCCAGTTGTCTCTCTTGGAGAGTAACGGAAGCTGTAATAGATGTTGTAAACAAGAATGATAAAAGCAAGCCCCATAATAAAGGCACCTACTGTTGAAATAAAGTTTAGTGCAAACCAACCATCTTCTACGCCATATACATTAATACGACGAGGCATACCATCAAGTCCTAGGAAATATTGCGGGAAGAAACAAATGTTGAATCCTGCAACAAAAATCCAAAAGAACCATTTTCCAATTCGCTCGTTTAACTTGTGACCAAACATTTTTGGGTACCAGTAAATAAGACCGGCAAAACAAGCAAATACTGTGGCTGCAATTAGAACATAGTGAAAGTGTGATACTAAGAAATACGTATTATGGTACTGGTAATCAGCTGCTGCCATCGCAAGCATAACACCTGTTACCCCACCAATAACAAAGTTCGGAATAAAAGCAATCGACCAAAGCATAGGTGTTGTAAAACTAATTCGACCTTTGTGCATGGTTAATAGCCAGTTAAAGATCTTAACCCCTGTTGGAATCGAAATCGCCATCGTTGTGATGGAGAAAAACGAATTAACAACAGCGCCAGACCCCATTGTAAAGAAGTGATGCACCCATACCAAGAAACTTAGTACGGAAATCGCAATAATGGAGTAAACCATTGCATTATATCCAAACAAACGTTTTTTCGAGAAGGTCGAGATAATCTCAGAGAAAATACCGAATGCAGGTAATGCCACGATATATACCTCAGGGTGACCCCAAATCCAAAATAAGTTTGCCCAAAGCATTGGCATACCACCGTTTGTTAAGTTAAAGAAATGTGTACCAAACAAACGGTCAAATGTCATTTCAGCAAGTGCAATTGTTAATACTGGGAACGCAAGAACAATAATCATTGAGGTGATCAAAGTTGTCCAAGTAAACATTGGCATCATAAACAATTTCATGCCTTTAGCACGCATCTTAAAGATCGTAACCATCATGTTAACACCAGTTGCTAGTGTACCAATACCTGAGATCTGTAAACCAAGAAGGTAATAGTTTTGACCTGGACCTGGGTTTAGCTCATTTGACGCAAGTGGCATATAACTAGTCCAACCTGCTGATGGTGATCCACCGATGATAAATGAGATGTTAAAAAGCCCCATCCCAATGACAAATGTCCAAAAGCTCAAGTTATTCAAAAACGGAAATGCAACGTCACGTGCTCCAATTTGCAATGGAACAACAACGTTCATTAACCCAATTAGAAACGGCATCGCCATGAAAATAATCATGATCGTACCGTGTGTTGTAAAAATTTCATTATAGTGCAACGAATCTAAAAATGTCATATTTGGTGCAGCTAACTGTGTGCGCATCATTAAGGCATCTATTCCACCGCGGAAAAACATTAAAATCGCGATTAGAATATACATAATCCCTAATTTCTTATGGTCAACACTTGTAATCCATTCATCCCAAAGCCATTTCCATTTCTTGAAATATGTGAGCACAAATACTGCTCCAATTCCAGAAATAAGGATGGAGATTTGGGCGCCTAAAATTAGCGGATCTCCAGTTATTATAAATTCATCCCATTTCAAAAGTAGCGTCCCCTTTCATTTGAAAGTGCCTCACTTGCTATTCTGTAGCAGTTTGACTTTCAAACCCTTCTATCTCTCCAGATTCTGATTGTGTCAGCTCAGGCATCTCATATGCTTTTCCAGGCACGGGAATGTGGATTTAATGGTACATAACCCATACGGTCCCACGCATTAATGGCATATTCTGCGTCTGTTGAATGATCAACCCAATCCAAATGTGTTGAACTAAATGTCATCTCTGAAGCAGAACCAGGAACCATCAGTTTGTCGTATTCATCTTGAGTTAACTCAGGGGCATCATTTTGTGTTTCTTCCACCCAAGTATCAAAATCACCTTGCTCTAACGCCACAACATCAAACCTTTGATCAGCAAATCCTTCACCTGTGTAGTTAGCATTACGCCCTGCGTATGTGCCAACCTCATCGGCTTGAAGGTAAAGCTGAGTTTCCATTCCGGCCATATTGTATTTTTGGCCACCAAGCTGAGGAATCCATAATGCTGCCATTGAATCGGCAGACGTTAACTTAAAGAGGATCGGTCGATCAGTTGGGATATTCAAATAATTAACCGTCTCAATTCCCTCTTCTGGATAGCTAAAAATCCACTTCCAGTTAACGCTTGTTGCGTGTACGACAACTGGTTCTTTGTGCGAGGTTGCAGCAGGTGCTTCCTCTAACTCAAAGATTGTCATAATAGTAGGTACAGAAAGAATAATAACGATAATGACAGGTATGATCGTCCATATAATTTCTAACTTGTGACTTCCTTCAATATCAGGTTGATATCCTTTATGGTCATCTCGTTCCCTATATTTCACAAGAATAACTGTTAGCAGAATGAAGACTACTAAAACAATTAATAGCATGAATCCAATAGAGAACAAAATTAGCCAAGCTTGCGATTCCGCAACCGGACCTTTTGGATCCAATACCGTCATATTTCCACATCCGCTCAAAAATAGGCTTAACGCAAGGAACGCCAACCACTTAAGAGACTTTCCATTTTTCAGCAAAGGTATCACCCTTCTTCCTAAGACGTAATTGCATAAACTTTTTTGTGAACCCTTGAACATACCTTTCATTGCTTTTATCCTACCATAAATCAGGATAGGTGCGGGTAGCAATCACATAAACTCTCACAAAAATATCACAAATTATGTGGCGTGATTTACTGACTTTGCCACATAATTGGAAGTTGATTCCAACATGTAAAACACATACCGAAATTCACCATTTTTATGTAAAAGATTATGCTTGTTTATGTACAAAAGACTTATTGATTGTGCCATATATCCGGACAAAAGTACAATTTTTTATCTTACAAAATTAAAAAGCTCTGTCTTACCTCCCAAAATTAAATGGGAACATAGACAGAGCCTGTTTGCTGACTAAATAACTACCAATCGTATACGCCTCTAATTCATCTTGAAGTGAAGATTTTATATCTCCGTGATCATAATAAGTGAGTTCATATTGTTCGGATATTCCATCATCATTAAATGTGTTATTAAGAAAACTTGCCGTTTCGTTTAAACCATGTTTTCCACTCTGCATGACTTCAAAAAAGGAGACAAAACCATGCATCACACCATTGTAACGTGTAGCTTTAACAGGCACACCAGCATCTGCTAGCCTTTGCGCGTAAGCCTCACCTTCATCTCTTAATGGATCAAACTCCGCCGTAATAATAAATGTTTGAGGCATATTCTTTAGATCAGCTTCTAATGGAGAACTATAAGGCGATATCCACATCTCTTCATCGGGTGTATAATTCAGTCTAGCAAGTTCCATCACATGACGAGACAAAAGATAATAGCCACTTGAATAATGATCACGAGAATAAAATTCTTGATCAAGGAATGTAGTGAGTGGATACAATAGTGCTTCAGCTTTCACTTCTGGACCATTTTGATCTCTTGACATCATGGTCACTGCCGTCGCAATATTTCCACCTGAACTATCTCCAACTAACGCGATATTGTTCACATCCCCACCAAGCTCATCTGCATGGTCATACACCCAGTTCAGTGCATCATAGCCATCGTGAATAGCTGTAGGAAACGGGAAGTCAGGTGCTAAACGATAATTAACTGCTAGAACAATACTATTTGTCTTTGCTGCAAGCGATCGAACAATATTATCATGTGTATCAATATTCCCGTACCCTTCCATAAAAGCACCACCATGAAAATAAAGAATCATAGGATGTGGCCCTTCTTCTTTTGGAAGATACAATCTTGCTTTTACAGAACTATCATCTGATGTTGGTATATCAATTAGAGACCGTTCAAACCGCGAAGGGCCTTTTGCTGCTAAAAAAGATGGTGCCTTAAGATCAGTTGGTAACAAATTATTTGCTACCGCATGAAGAATGACAGCCGTTTTCACCGGCACTTTCCCGGATTCTGTATGTGTCCAAGCCTGTACGGTAATGGTAACTGTGAGTATTAGCATGATTAATCCTAAAGAAAATGAGGCAAAAATGACAAGCCCTTTACGAAAAAAAGCCTTCAATAAAAATCTCCTCCATCAAATCGTAATCATGCTATTTAGTATATCAGAATAAAACGAAAAGAATAAGATCCACTTGTGACATTTTTACTGATTGTCACACATTCACCTTAATTCTTCCAGTTTTCATCAATAAATTCGTCACGACCAGATTGCTGCCGATCTTCTTTATATGCTTTTCTTTGTTTCTTATAAAAGTCTTGGTGTTCTTCTTCAGCAGGGTAAAATCGAGCAGCTGGCAATATCTCTGTTACGATTGGGTTTTTAAAGCGTCCACTGCTCTCGAGCTTTTGTTTGGATAAATCAGCAAGTTGTTTTTGCTCTGCTGTATGATAAAAAATCGCTGTGCGATATTGGTCCCCACGATCTTGAAATTGACCACCGGCATCTGTTGGATCAATTTGTACCCAGAATAAATCTAACAAACGTTCATAAGAAAATAACTGTGGATCATATTCTATTTCAACCGCTTCATAGTGACCTGTCTCCCCAGTTTTCACTTGTTCATACTGAGGATTCTCGAGATGTCCTCCTGTATAACCAGAAATAATTGAATGAATGCCAGGCATTTCATCAAATGGTTGCACCATACACCAGAAACACCCTCCAGCAAAGATCGCTTTTTCCATTTTAAGTTTCTCCCTTTTTTCTAAAGCTGCTCTCTTAATGATTGTAAAGCTAGCTCTTTTGATTTTGCTTCAAGCATACAGTCAACATCAATCTCTTGAATCACAGATTGTAGTCGCTTGAAATCCTCCAAACGAATATAATCCGCATGAGCAGGATCACTTTCAGAACGTTTACCAGAACTTATATGTACTTTCGGAATCTGTCCTGAGTTTTTCCACGTTTTATTCACTCGATAAAAAAGCTCTGTTAATTCCTCTTCCGTTCGCTTAAAACACATTTCATGGTGAATATCAAAACAAACCGTGACTCCACATTTCTCGAAAATCTCGAGCACATCCTGAGTATGAAACACCTTATCATCATTTTCTAAACGAATCATGCCTTGGATAGGAACAGGCAGTTTCTCGAATACTTGAATAAATGCTGCTTTGGCCTTCTCCTTATCCCCGTAAGCTCCACCTGTATGCAGAATAATATCTGTTCCACCAACTGCCTTCATAAAATCATAATGATAGTGAAGATCTTTAATCGCATTACCTACAACATGCTCTCTTGGCGAGTTTAATACTGTGTACTGTCCTGGATGCATGGAGAGTCTCATGTTCCACTTCGACTGCAGATCGCGGATCTCATGAAGTTCTTTTAACACCTCTTTATCCTCTTGCCAGTTCCAAGTCATTTCCGCATGTGTAGCGAAAGGAATCATATCACTTGAAATTCTGAAGAAAAAAATGTCATTCTCTACATTCCATTCAAGGACCCTCTTTAACTGATTAATATTGTGTAAAGTAAGCTCCTTAATAACACCCATTCCATTTTCCTGCATCGTTTTTAAACGACAGGTTTTAAACACAGTTGGTAACGTAAGGTTTTGACAGGGATAACCAAGGCGCATCTAATAATCCTTCCTTCTCATGGGATTTAACGAGTAACTTCTTGGGACTCAAATTCAATTTCATCATGTGTACGACTATACTTTACCTTTAAGTCATGTTGTCCAAAATACCAAGCATCCTTCTCTTCAACAAAAAAGATAAAATTATCAACCTCTATTTTTGCCAATGGATTTTCAGGTTCTTCTTGACTGATTCCCAAAGAGAAACCACTTTGAAAAGAACCACAGCCACCATAACGTGCAAAAAATCGAATATGTTTATGTTCACTTTCATTAAATTCTTCCTTAAACCATTTTACCGCTGGTTTTGTCACTTCAATATTCATTCTACTCACTCCTCCATCAATTCATTTTCTATCATATCAATTATTTGTTTAAAAAACCATGAATCCGAACAAGCTATACTCCAAATAAGTTTACTTGAGGAAACTTTTTTTGTTTGGTGCATATTCTAGATTAACTACTTTACAGTCTAGGGGGAGCATCCATGAATTATATCAAATCAATTGGCTATGCCGCTATTCTTCATTCATTAGGTGGACTAACCGAGGGCCAAAAAGAAACGTTCCTTGAAAGTCTAAAAAAGAGAAAACCAGTAATAAAAAAACGACAAGATCATTAAAAAAGCACCACAAACATTTTTAACGTGTTTGTGGTGCCTTTCTTGACCGGTTTATTTTAGAAGAAGTGAATCAACTAATTCGATTAATTGCACGATCTCCGGTTTGCTTATTTGGCCATCTGCTCCGACAGCTTGACCTTTGTGGAATAAATCATCTGAAATAATAGATGAAAAGATGACAATCGGTGTCTGTTCGTATGATGGGTGTTCCTTCACAAGCTTTGTTAAACGATGACCATCCATACGTGGCATCTCTATATCAGTAATGACTAAATCTACGGTAGCGACTGAATCTACGTTACTTAGTGCATCCCAAGCTTCTTGACCATTTTCATATAATGTAAGCTGATTATAACCTGCCTCTGTTAACGTATCTTTTAATAACTGCCTTAGAATACCTGAATCCTCAGCAATCACAATATGTTTTCCTTCACGATTACGTGGTTCAAGTGAATGAAGTGTTGACCGTTTGATTCCAGCATCAGGGTGTACTTCAACGACAATTTTTTCATAATCAAGCATAAAAGCAACATACGCTTCCATCTTCACGATGCCAGTTACATGACTGAATTCACCTTGAGAGAGCTCATTTGGCTTTTCAACTTGACTCCACGAGACACGATGAATCCTCGAAACATTATGGACACGGAAAGCAACCTTTAACTTATTTAATTCGGCCACTACAAACTTATGGTTTGTTTGATCCGTTTCTTCATTCACTTGAAGAACAACGGATAGATCAATTAATGGGATGATTTCATCACGGATTCGAATAACTCCTTCAACATAGGGATGTCTATTTGGAGTAGTTGTCACTTCAACTGGTTGAACAATCTCACGGACTTTTAATACGTTAATGCCATACGTTCCTTTTCCTACCTCAAACATAACTAACTCTAATTCGTTTGTACCGCTCTCTAATAATATATTTGATTGTGACATTTGGGTCATTTCATTTCCCCCGTTTTTTAGACTGCTGGCATAGTCAATCCTCTAAAGACTATCCTCATTAATATTTTCGGCCATTATAGACCAACAGTTAAGTCTATATACAAAAAAAGCTTGGAGAGAAGTTTATAAACAAATCAAAAAGGATGAAGTCTGAAAGAATGAATATCAAAATGTCTCAAATTCGTAAGTAACTACATGCATCTAGACTCTGGATGGTCATAGAATTTGGTTCAACTCAGAAGTAGTGAACCTCCGCTCTTATTTTAGATAAAACAAAAAACCGGACCATTATGTAAATGACACAACATAATGGGTCCGGCTTTGGTCATACTCGAACATCTCTGTCTGAGCTTTTATGTCCTATTAAACAAAGATCTCAACTTCACCTTGTTCTTTTAACTCGTTAATGATACCTTCTGCTGCTTCATTTGTTTGTTCACTTTTGATCTGAGCAACAATGTCATCTCGTACTTCTTCAAGTTCTGGTACATCTTCCTCTGTTGCAGAGGCAAATTCATCATATTTTGCTTCAATTTCTTCATCTGTTGGTTCTTCAATTTGTGCTTTCTGTTCAATGTACTTTTGCGGTTTCATACTTTCTTTTATTTCTTCTCTAAATTCATCAACAGTTGTATCTTGCTGACTTAAAATTGCTTCTAAATCTTCATCTGATTCAATTTGATTTACTGCTTTTAATTGGTCAAGTTGTTCATTGGCTTCTTCATCTGAGATCTCTATATCTTCTTCGTTAGAAGCCTGGACAAGCAACTCTGAGTTCACTAATAGGTCAACAGTTTGATCTTTAATTGCTTCATCTACTTCTGTTGATTCAGGATCAGCGGCTCCACCCATCATCATTTGATTTTGTTTTGCCGTATTATATTGTGAGACAAACTCGTCCTTAGACAAATCGACACCATTTATTGTTGCAATCACATCTGGAATGTCGTCAAAGTTTGTCTGTGCAACGGATGCTTCCTCCGTTTGCTCATCAGCTTGATCTGGCTGTTCGTTTGTGGAATCGGCATTCTCATCTGAATCTCCTGAGCAAGCTGCTAGCCCAACTGCCAAGGCAAAAGCTGAAATTCCTAAAACAAATTTATTGTACATGTATGTTGACCCCTTTCTTTTTCGCAAGTCTAGGGGCAGTGTAACATAGCTTGGACAGCTGTAAAAATCCATACAGTCACGCGTTAGCAACAATGTGTAATGATCTCAAAAAACAAATCGCAAAATAGCCCGTAAAATCTCGTCGTTAAAAGGTTTATACCTCAATTAACAAAAATATTGTGAAATCACCTACAACGTTATTTTGGCAGAGACCTTAGAAAATTCTCTGAACAAAAGCCTCTAATTTGTTCATCAGAATAATACCTTGATAATGCATCAATTAGCGCAGGGTAGCAGCCTGGATGATTTAGCTCATGTACATAGCTAGAAATACCATCAAAATCCGAGCCGAATCCAATCGATTTCTCTCCACCAATCGAACAAAGATACTCAATGTGGCGGATAACGTCTGTAAGACCCGCCTCTTCTTTATCGGTCAAAAATTTAGGCAAAAACACCATACCCATGTACCGGTTTTGTTTAAATAATGCTTGGGCCTGCTCATCATTTAAATTCCGCTGATGACCGCATATTGTTGCCGAATTGGAGTGACTGGCAATCACATAGTCAGCAGCCTCAAACGTATCCCAAAAACTTTTGATACTTAGGTGAGAAACATCTGTTAACAACTTGTGCTGGTTATGTCTTTCTATCACCGCTCTACCAAAGTCGGTGATACCGGCTCCTCTTGACTCTTCGACACCATCAGCACACAAATTTGCATCATTCCACGTTAATCCAACAGACAAAACACCTTGCTCAATTAAGATCTGATGTTTTTCTTCATCAGCCCCTACTGCATCCATTCCTTCTAAAGTTAAGATGGCTCCAATCTCACCGTCTTTTAAACTGTTAAGTTCTTCCCAACTTCTGATGTGTTTCATCTGTGGAAATGGTCGGATTACTTTTTGATGAAATAAGCGAATTTGTTCGAGTGCTGCTTGAAATTTTAATTCTTGTTTAATAAAAGGTTCAATAAATATAGCGAAGCATTGGACTCCTACACCTCCTGCAATCAAGCGGTTGAGGGTGACATCTAAGTGATGACTATCCAAAAAAGACTGTTGTGGGTTCATCCATAATTTTAATAACACATCACAATGTGTATCAATTACGTATTTTTTGGGGGCGTTTTGTACCATTCTACCAGCACCTTTCATTGAGAGTTTACATAGAAATAGATAAGAATGAGTAATGGGGGAATTTGAATGAGTGACCATAAATCCAGTGATTCTAAAAACTCGCTTGGCTATCAAGATGTGATGCGTTCCATTGATGATTTTTTTCACCAAACATATAGACGATTCCAATCTCCACCTTTATTCGCTCAATCCATTTCAATTCGGACATCTGATTCAACCGATGCATATACAATCCATGCTGAACTACCAGGTGTAGATAAGCAGCTTATACGGTTAGAGGCACTGCCTCACGCACTTGCCATCCGAGTTTTATCGAACGAATCTTCTGAACAATTAGTCGAAAAAGAACGCTTGGTTTCCATTCCTTTTGTATATAGTGATAAGGATATTAAAGCGAGCTATCAAAATGGATTATTAAGCATTACCATAACTCGGCATCGACAAAATATTAACATAGATTAAGGAGGAAACGACGATGCTTCATCAAAATCATGACCGCCGTAACCCACACCACAACTGGCCAAACCAAGGCAGGCAGCCTTATTATCACCAGGGGCACGGGCCAGTTCCACCTCGAAGAATGCGTGGTGGAGCTGGTCGCCCCCAACCTAGTTCACCTTCCGTCTCACGAACTGGGTTTATCAAAAAAGCATTTACCTCAGAAGATGGAAAATTTGATGTATCCAGAACTGCACAAACGGTTGATCAAGTCATTAAAACGGTCCAGCAAGTATCGCCATATGTGCGTAAAGTTGGTTCATTTTTTATCAGGTAAACCTTATTTTAAAGTGAGTCCATATGCAAGGGTTTGATTTTGATTCATCATCTTAAGACCTTGTGTAGATTTATAATCAATTTTAATCTGCGAGCCTATCTCATCGCTCGCTTTTTTGTTGTAAACAAACGTTTGACCTGCTATTTGTTCTTGTTTATCTTCTTCTGGGTTATAGCTGTCACGCTTTAAATAAAATTCAATCATAGTACTACACTCAAACGTATCACGTGCTACGATTCGAATGGCTTCAACTGGATCTATTTGATTAAAATACTCTTTAGCTGCATCCGTTACAGTAATGTTCATATGACCACTCCATTCTTAAAATCTCTCAGGTGTTAGATTAAATCATCTTGTTCATACAAGTATTCGTAAGGAATATCTATAAACAGATACAACGAATCTGAAATAGGATAGGCGAATGTTCGAATCTGTTCATCACGTTCAATATCCGTATAGAGGTCTGATAAGATTCCTTTTTTCTCAACGTTCATTCGAACAATATTTTCAAGAAAATAAGGTCTCCAAGCTCCAGTTTTTATTTAATCCTTCTTTTTTCAAAAGCCACTTTCCCTCTTCATCCTTCTCCACGTTGGATGTTTGTTGGAAGCCTTCTTCATTACATATATATATTCGGAACATATATTGGCTTAAATCCATGGCTACACTTAAGATCATTTCGTCTAATGTGTCTGATGTTTTCACTTGTTTCAAAGTGGTGCGTAAAGCTGAACCTAATTCATTAGAAAGTTCGTGCTGCGCCTGCATTTTCCTACGTTCATACGTAATAAAATGCTGAAAATCTTTTTGCATACGTTCTTTACATGCATCCTCTTCGATTAATTCACTAGAAGACGCCATTAAATAAGGTCCTTGATAATAACGTGCTCCATTCCGCCACGCGTAATTAAGCTGATTAAAGGTTGTGATGCCATCAAACAGTAAAGTTGCTCCAATTTTCCTTGAGAGCATAGCAAGTGATTGATGAACATCATTATATAATTGTGGCAATGAATCCTGATTTAAAAACGAAACATTCACACGAATAACATTTGGATGCACCATAGCAATTTGGTCCATTTGACTACTACTCTGTCCAAAGTTATCAATGCCAATGCGAATACCAAGACTTTGTAAATACGTTAAGACATGTTTGATTTCTTTATAATAAGTATGAACATCCTTTTCATTTAAACCAAGAATGATTTGATTATACGTTATGGATTGATTATCAATGTAGGGTTGAATACGATTTAAAAAACTCTCCCCCGCGTCTTTTACTAGCTGCCTGGCATCATAATTAAAGTACATGGTTCCTTTAAAATTTGATGCAGAATAATGATCAAGTGCAAGCTTTTGTAAATGATCATCTAATTCATTCCGATATTCAGAAGGAATGCTTTTATCTGTGAAAAACCAACCCAGCCTCTTCACCCCATCTGGAGTAACTAGTCTTGCAACAACTTCATATCCAACAACAATCTGTTTTTCTGCACTAAAAATCGGCAAAAAATATGGAATAACATGATCTTTTTCCATCATGACGTCCAACGGGTCCACGTTCATCCCTCCTCACATGCAAGCATAACCATTTTAGTATAGCATACGTGTGGCACCTATTAGGTAAGGAAACGTCTGATTATCTTCGCAGCTTTTTTCGGCTGTTCCTCGGGAATGAGATGGCCGGTGTGACTTAATACCACTAAAGCAGCATTTTGTAAATCTTGTTTTAACTTATAACCCGTTGAGACAGGAATGAGTGGATCTTGATCTCCCCAAATAATAAGGCATTTTTGAGTAATCTTTTGCATATCTTCAGAACTCATATCACCCTCCCTTTGTCTCATTAGATACATAATGGATTCATAAAAGGCTTTTTCTTTTAATGGTCTGCCATATTGCTGAACCATTTCATCTGATACGGAATGCTTTTTGTACATTAGCTGTTCAATATAGGTTTCACAGTTTTTTCTACTTCCCCATGTATACAGTAATGTAGGGAAGAAGGGGATATATGAAGCGTATGAATATATTTTTTTTACTCGATGAAAATAAGCGGAGGCTGAAAGAAGTACAAGAGAATCAACTAACTCTGAAGAATATCTTGCTGTATTTAACGCAACCTGACCACCCATAGAATGGCCAATAATTGTGACGTTTTTTAAATTGTACAAAGTGATGACCTCAGCTACTAGTTGAGCATAATTCTTACACTCATAACAAAATGATTTTTGTTTGCCACTACGACCAAACCCCGGTAAATCAATACAAATTAATTCATAATTTGTTGGCATTAATGGTAGGAGTTTGCGGAAACTAAAGCTTGAAGACAGGAACCCGTGAATAAATAACAAGGTTCCCTTAGGTTGGTCTACTGTGTGCGACCATCGCTCAATATAGACATGAGTTCCCCGCATATATAAAGTGGTATGTGTGTGTGTTCTCTTCAACCAATTCTCCTCCCTTTTTATGTATAGGTTCTCCTCTCTAAGATGGTTTACTCTTTTTACTCATAAAAAAAGACATGCCAGGGTTCCAAGCATGTCTTTAGATCTATTTTGATAAATCATAAGGTGTTTCTTGATATACATAATAGTTCAACCAATTTGTAAAAAGTAGATTAGAATGGGCGCGCCAACGTAGGGCAGGTGGAACGCTTTGATCATTATCTGGAAAGTAATTGATCGGCGGTTGGATGTCGACACCCTTACTAACATCTCGTTTGTATTCTTCATCAAGAGTTGTGACATCATATTCTGAATGACCCGTTACAAAAATATGCTTACCATCCTTCGATGCTGCTAAATAAAGTCCCGCGTCCTTTGATGTACTTAAGATATCAAGCTTACTTTCCTTTTCAATATCCGAAATTCTCGTCTCTGTATGTCTAGAATGCGGGGCTAAAAAGATGTCGTCAAAACCACGGAGCAATTTAATTGGTTCTGGATTCACTTCGTGTTCAAAAACACCAAATAATTTCTCATTTATTGGATATTTCTGAATTCCATAATGATGATAAAGTCCAACCTGTGCTCCCCAACAAATATGTAAGGTAGATGTAACATTATCTTTACTCCAGTCCATAATCCATTTCAGTTCATCCCAATAATCTACATCTTCAAATTCTAGCTGCTCAACAGGTGCTCCTGTTATGATCATCCCATCAAACTTACGCTTTTTAATATCATCCATTGTTTTGTAAAATAGGGTAAGATGATCGTGTGTTGTGTTTTTTGAGACATGTGTAGATGGATATAAAAAGGATACATCAAGCTGCAGGGGTGAATTACTAAGTAAGCGTAAAATCTGAGTTTCTGTAGTCTCTTTAACTGGCATCAAATTTAAGATCACTATGGATAAAGGACGAATATCCTGACTATATGCTCTACTTTCATCCATGATAAAAATATTCTCAGCGTTTAGTATCTCTCTAGCCTGGAAGATGGTCCGGTATTTTGATTGGCATAAAACTCTCCCTCCATGACGAAAAATAACGATTGATTAGCACACTACATTTGGCTATTTATGTTGATAAACTTATCATGAAACTAAACAATCTGCAATAATTCAGAAAAAGGAGCCATCATATATGAACATACGAATCGAATGGGTGTATAAGCTTCCTAAAAAGAATAATACGTATAAGATGATATCTGATGTGATGCCTGTTAAAGAAGCACTGCTATTAGAAGAAGATTTAACTCGTACAGGCAGAGTTGTGTCCTACCAATTTTTTGATGGAGATGATGATAGCTGGACCAAAAAAGAGCTGCTAGCATTCCTGAAAGAAATGGAAACAGAACCTCATGATCTCATTGCCTACATTGATGGAGGATATAATAAAGTGACTAGGGATGCTGGACTCGGCATTGCCCTTTATTATAAGCAGAATGGCCAACGTTGGCGTTATCGTGTAAATGAACGGATTGAGAGTATCGAAAATAATAACGAAGCCGAATTTGCTGCATTAGCCTATTTATTAACCATTTGTGAAGAGCTAGGCATACACCACGAGCCGATCACTATCCATACCGACTCCAAAACGTTGTATCATCAAATAAATGGAGAATGGCCAAGTTATGAGCAAACCCTCACTAGGTGGCTTGATAGGATTGAATCGAATACTACACGGCTTGGTATAAAAGCAGATTATAAACTGCTCCCACGACACGAGAACAAGGAAGCAGATCAATTAGCTTCACAAGCTTTGCAAAATATCCTCATATCAGGTAAAAAAGAACAAGCAAAAACCAAGTGACGAATCCCCATCACTTGGTTTTTATTATTCTCTATTCAACTTACGTAAAATTTGATTCGCGTACTGATCTTTTAGCCTTGTCACACCTAACGGCTCTTGCTTTCGTCCATAGGTTTCATGGTGAAAATCGGAGCCTCCAGAACGAAAAATCTGTTTTGCCGTAACCTGTTCGGCCTGCTTACAAATTGATTCATAGCGATTTTGGTCCTCTTCATTATGGTCACGATGATACACTTCTATACCATCCATACCCCACTCTTTGATCCAATTTACTAATTCATGATCAAGACCATAATAAGCAGGGTGTGCAACAAGTGATAGTCCACCTACTTGGTGAGTCCAATCGATCGCTTCCCGAACGCTCATCTCTCGTTCCTTCTCAACATAACAAGGTTTGCCCTCAGCCAAAAATCGATCAAATGCTTCAGCCACTGTATTTACAACCCCGTGGTTTAATAACACCTTCGCAACATGAGGCCTACCGATACTTCCTCCATCTGCTTGGGCAAGAACTTCCGCTTCTGTCACATGAACGCCGACATTAGCTAGTTTTGATATCATCACATTCATCCGACGCTCACGCATTTCTCGTTGCTTCTTCAGCATGTGTTGAAATTCATTGTGGTTGATATCTACTCCTAGTCCAAGCATATGAACACTTTTCTTTTCAAAGACACATGAAAATTCAATACCTGGTAAAACAGTTATACCAAAATGTTTCCCTGCCTTTACAGCCTCTTGCACACCTTCAACCGTATCGTGGTCTGTTAATGAAATTTGTTTTAAACCAACGGCGTGACATTTCTCTATAAGTTGAGCAGGTTTATAGCCCCCATCTGAAGCTGTGGAGTGCATATGAAAATCACTGTCAGCTCTCTCTCTTAGCTCCATGCAAATCTCCCCTTTTAAAACAATGCTTAGTTCTTCCACCACTTATCAAAGATGTTTGCCGGAAGTTGGCGCTTATGTTCTGTCTTTTGATAACGTTCTTCTAATCTCGCGGCAACCACTGTATCGATTTTTTTGCCTTCGAGATAATCATCAATCTGATCATAGGTCATTCCAAGTGCTTGCTCATCGGGAAGACCTGGCTGATCATCCTCAAGATCTGCTGTAGGAGCTTTTGTATATAAATGCTCTGGAGCACCTAACTCTTGTAATAGTTGTTTACCTTGACGTTTCGTTAATCCGAACAAAGGCGTCAAATCACATGCCCCGTCTCCAAATTTTGTGTAGAATCCAGTTACAGCTTCAGCAGAATGATCAGTACCTATAACAAGACATCCAAAATGCGCACCCAAATCGTATTGTACTTTCATTCTTTCACGGGCTTTTGTATTTCCTTTTAAGAAGTCAGATATCGGTTCTCCTACCGCATCTTTAAACGTTTGTGCTGAAGCGTCAACTGCTGGTTTAATATTCACTGTGTGTGTTTTGGTCGGCTGAATAAATTGAACCGCATCACGCGCATCTGCTTCGTCCTTTTGTTCGCCATGAGGAAGGCGCACTGCGTGGAATTCAAAGCTAGTACCAGGCTGCTCTTCATTTAATTCATTGATAGCAAGCTGCGTTAATTTACCAGCAAGTGTTGAGTCCTGCCCTCCAGAGATCCCTAGAACATATCCATTTGCACCACTCTGAATCAAATAATCCTTAAGAAACTGCTTTCTTTTTTGAATTTCTTCCTTTGAATCAACCGCAGGCTGCGTATGTAATGCTTCCATAATAGATAGTTGTGTTTCGTTCATTTAAAACCCCTCCTAAAATAGTGTATCTGTTTCTTTTCCCAAAAGTGTGGGAAGGTATGCTTCTATTTTTCTACTAATTGAGTTAATTGATCCAGCTGACCTTCTCTACTTAATATCTCTTTTTGCCAGTGACCAAATAGGTCAAAATGTGGATACTGATCGCGCTTGGTGAATCCATTCTTTTTTCAATCCATATTGTTCTCCCCAGGTGATCAATTTATCCAGGTCACAACAAGCCACCTTTGTAACAGTTGTACAATCTGGAAATCGATCATCCAACCAATAATGAGTTAAAAAAGCAATGTCTCCAAGCTTCAGCTAATTGTTTCCACTGATTCAGCTGGCTACGCTTAATACCAAATGCCATGTTTAATCCTCTTTCACCTTAATTGCTTCATATTTTGCATACCACTCTGGAAACACCTTTTTAAAAGCTGCCGGTTTAAAGGTTTCTTTACTCACAATAATATGAGTTGTTGATCCTTCAACACAAATGTCACCGTTTTGGTTTGTCACTTGATAACCGTACACAGTTCTTAAGCCATCATTTTTGGCGATCCAGGTTGTAACAGTTGCTTCATCACCATAACGGACTGGTTTTTTATAGGTTGCTTGCACGTCATAGACTGGCGCATAATATCCTTGATTCTCCATCTCAACATAACTGTAACCAATGTCTTCAATCAATCCAGTTCGTCCAAGCTCAAAGTACTTAAGATAATTAGCATGATAGACGACTCCCATCATGTCTGTATCAGCATAGAGTAATTGGATCGAACGTTTACTTTGAAATTCCACAAAAAAGTCTCCTTTAAACAGCTTCTTACTCTGTTCTCTCTTTGGTTAATTATAACATAATGGAAAACGCACACAATAAAATGCCCTTATAACGCTTGTTTTACATCTTCTCGTGAGATTATTTGTAACGTATCTGCATCGAGTTTGTTTTGTGTTGAGATTCTTAATGCTTGTTGTTGAACAATTTGTTCAAACAAGGCGCTCACATATCGGCCATTTGCTTTGTGTCCCTCTTTTGGTATCACTTGATGTAATTCGTCTAAGGCTTCCTGTAACAATTCATATCCATTTTGATGAGCAAGGTTTTTTATCATGCTCACAAGCTGTTCTTGAGAATAATCATCAAATATGAGTTGTTTACGGAACCTGGAACGCAATCCCGGGTTAGCTGAAAGCAATAAGTCCATCTCCTGCTTATAGCCAGCTAAAACAATGACTAGATTTTCATCATGGATGGTCATCGCCTCAACTAAAGCGGTGATCGCTTCCTGCCCATAATCTGAACCAGTGCCTTGAATAAGCGAATAGGCTTCATCAATAAACAAGACTCCACCAAGCGCATCTTTAATGACTTCTTTTGTTTTAAGGGCGGTTTGACCTGTATAACCTGACACTAGGTCTGCTCGACCTACTCGAACTAAATGACCTCTTTTTAATAGCCCAATTTCTTTAAGTGCCTGTGAATAGATGGAGGCAACCGTGGTTTTTCCTGTACCAGGAGATCCACTAAATGTTGTATGAAGCTGAAGTGGCATAGTGGTTAGCCCTTGTTCTCTTCTTAAACGCTGTACATCAGCATATGCTGTTAATTTTATCAATTCGTTTTTCACATGCCTGATACCAATTAATTGATCTAGTTTTGTTCTGGCAGGTTCACGTGGTGTTTCATTATTCGATCTAAAATGATTTGCCTCTAGTCTAACAAAATCAGTTTTAGTTTGTTGTTCTGATTCAGCTGCACCTTTTTCAAAAATCGCTTGCAATACTAAATTCTGCACCGATCGAGCATTACCAAAAGATTGATCAACTTGCGCTTTTTCAATTTGTTCACGCAGAGCAATAATCGCTTCATCACTTAAAACAAAATCATTGTCAATCGCCATACGTTCTCCAATTTCAATCAGCTCAGTAGACGTATAGTCTGGGAGATGCAGATGATTTTGGTCTGGGAACCTGCTTCTCAACCCTGGATTCGAGCGCAAAAATGTTCTCATTTCTTCTGGGTAACCTGCGAGTATTACCGCAAATGTTCCCGCATATTGCCCACTAGTCATCGCAGATACAATGGTGTCAATCACAGTTTGGCCATAATCGTTACCTGCTGCATCCGCACGTTTTAAACTATAAGCCTCATCAATAAATAGCACCCCTCCAGATGCTCGTTCTATTGCTTGAAGTGTCAGTTCCTCCGTTTGCCCAACGTAGCCTGCTACAAGTTGAGAACGATCAACCTCAAGAACTGCCTCACGTTTAAGCAAACCAAGCTCGTAATAAATTTTAGCAAGTAACCGTGCAATCGTTGTTTTTCCCGTACCCGGATTACCTGTCAAAATCATATTGAGATTTATTCCTTCTTTCATTTTGTAGCCCAGATTCTCTCTTTGTTTCTGATAGGACAAAAATTGATAGAGCTTACTCACTCGATTTTTGATTTCAGGTAGACCAATCATTTGTGAAAGTTGACTTAAAGCCGTCTCCTGTTGCTCTGTGTCTGTAATTTGGTGCAATTGTTCCTGCCACTGCACCTGAATCTTTTTAATATCCTCTACTGCTTGTTTAAGTTCTTTAAACTGAGAAGCAGAGTAATAAACACCGTCAAGTGAGTGGGCATACGCTTCCGTTGCCTTTGTTATACGTAAAAATGGTTCATGGAATTGAGTAAAAGTGTTCCACAATGTATCGATGTGTTGATAGTGAGTGTCATTCTCCTGCTTCAATTCTTGCATTGTGTCAATTTGAGTTTTCAGTTTATCCTCTGTACGGAAAAATTGCTCGGCTAATTGGAAATACATCTTAGCGGTTTTTCTTTTTGCGCTGCCATGATCCGTTTCTCTAATTGACGGAAATTCAAGCGGTATGGAAGCTTGTACAAATTGATCAATGATCAGTTCTGCTTGTAGAAACTGAGCCATTTTATTTGTTTCATCAAACGTTTTTGCTTCTTCAACCCAGCCTGAGATTAATGAATCAACTCGGTTTATCCGTCTAAATCGAGCAAGTGCAAGAAGGGTCAACCCATCAGCATATAATGTCTGCTCTCTTTCTTTAAGTTCCTCATCCCACATAGATAAGTGACGCCATAATCTCGTTTCATCTATCTTTGCATTTCCTGCTTTTACTTGTTCAATCCAGTCTTTTAATTCCTGTAACGATTCAATTGATTGCAACATGGTATCCTCTCCTAAACACTCAACCTCTATGTATGTAAACTATAGCAGACTTTGTTTTTCATCAAAAGAATAACGGTGATGCGCATAAGACATAAACGCAAATCATCCACCCTAATCTTACTCAGGATGGATGAAAATTTACGAAACAGTTAGCCTTTTGGCGGGACATAATCAGGCTGCTGATTAGATTTGGTATTCATTTTTTTACCTTTGTTTGAATCAGATTCTCGCGGTTGTGTTCCCAAATGATCTGGACGGAACTGCTGTCCTCTTTGATTAGGTTTGCTCATATGACACCTCCATTAAGATATATGAGTAGGATTTGCCATACAAGTTGTTCCTATCCATGAACATTGATCATCTTATTCGTCTTTATCCTTTCGTCTATTCCTTAATAAATCTTCAAGTGCATCTAAGATTTCGTCCTGTGAAAGAGAGGAATCCTCTTTCGATTTCTTTTTAATGGACTCTTCATTATCCTTTGCCTCTTCGGAAGTGGATGGTTCATTTTCAGTTGTAGGATCTTGAAGTTGGATTGACTCTTTTTGATCTTCTTGACTTTGCATTAAATGCGTAGAGTCTGACACCTCATAATAATCACCTTCAACCGTTACGTACCTGCGTTTACCTCTTGTTTCACGATCGAATAAACTATACATCACCGGTATAACAAACAGTGTTAATATGGTTCCACTAATTAGTCCACCGATAATCGCGATTGCCATTGGCTGCTGAAGCTCTGAACCTTCTCCAATCGCCAAAGCAAGAGGTACCATTCCAAGAATGGTGGTGGCTGATGTCATGATAATTGGACGTGTTCTGAGTTGAACAGATTCAACCAATGCGTCATAAGTTGACATGCCTTTTGCTTTTTGTTGATTAACAAAATCAAGCATCACGATTCCGTTATTGACAACAATACCTAGAAGGATAATGAGTCCAATAAATGCGGTGATCCCAATAGCTGTTTGTGTAACCACTAATGCAATCGACAATCCAATGACAACAAGTGGAACAGTAAACATGATAATAAATGGTAGTTTGAACGACTCGAATTGGGCAGCCATAATTAAATAAATGAAGACAGCTGCTAATACAATCGCTAAAATCATGCTATTGATCGAATCATCTAGAATTTCCTGTTCACCACCATATGTAAACGTTGTGGTGTCATCCAGTTCTAGATCATCAACAATCGTACTCACCGTGTTCGTAATATCACTTAAATTTGAGGATTGTGCATATGTTATCGTAAATTCAACGGCACCCTCTTGATTCATTCTTTGAATTGCTGCAGGACTTTCTCCTTCTTGGATATCTGCCACATCACTTAATACAATATATTCACCCTCTGAATTTCGAATGGTTAAATCCTCTAATTCAGAAATTGTTTCAGTCGCTTCCGACTCAAGCTGAACAATAACGTCTAGAAACTGATTATTTTCTTCGATGACCGTTGCGGTTTCACCGCGAGTAGATGTATTGACCTGTTGGGCAATTTCACCAGGAGTCACTAGATTCTCTCTAGCTGCTTCCTCATCAACCTCAATCACAATTTCAGGTACTTGTTCTTCAATACTTAATGCGATATCTCTCACATTTTGCTCTGAATCCAATTCGTCTTGTAACTCTTCTGCCTGCTCATATAACCTTGTTTGATCGCTATCGGTTATCGTAAACTGTAGCGTGTTAGCTTCCCCACCAAAAGCAGCTGAAGAAGTAAAGGCACGGATTTCTGCATCAGAATCTGCACGCTCTAATTCACGCTCAATCGATTCCACAAATTCAGCCGAACTTTGAGTTCGATCATCTTGATCAACCAGAGATACTGTAATATCAGCCGTATAGCTTGATTGATTGCCACCCATCGCTTGATTGTCACCTGAACCCGCCGAACTTACATAATTCTCGATCTCACGGTAATCATCTAACACCGATTCAATCGATTCAACCGCCTCTTGGGTACGCTCTAAACTCGTTCCCGGCTCCATTTCAACTTCAATAGTAAAGCTGCCTTGGTCGCTGTCTGGAATCAGTTCAGTACCAACTGTTGTTAAGCCAACTATCCCAACTAGTAATAGTAAAAAGGTCATAAATAATACAGCAATTCGGTGCTTAAGTACCCAAATTGTTGACCCTCTAAGCCAGCTCATCATTGGTGACTTACGTCTCTTTTCTTCTGATGATTCATTCGGCATTTTAAGTAATCGACTTGCAAGCATAGGTACGACCGTCATCGCCACTAGCAAAGAAGCTAATAAACTGAATGAAACAGTGTAAGCAAGCTCTTTAAATAAATCACCTACAATGCCACTGATAAATACAATTGGTAAGAAAACAGAGATTGTTGTTAATGTTGATGCAATGATTGCTCCACTTACTTCTTTTGTGCCATCAAATGCGGCTTGCTTAGGTTCTTTTTTCATTGATAAATGCCTGTATATATTCTCAATCACAACAATGGCATTATCGACAAGCATTCCAATACCTAAAGCTAATCCACCAAGGCTCATAATATTCAACCCTATATCGGCAAAAAACATAAAACCAAACGTCACTATCACTGAAAATGGAATAGCTATTCCTACTATGAATGGTGTTTTCAAATTTCTAAGGAAAAAAAGTAAAACAACCATTGCGAGTAGCCCACCAAATATCAGTGCACTTGTCACACTATCAATAGAAGCTGAAATAAATTCCCCTTCATCGTATAGAACCGCTGTATCTAAATCCTCATAGGATGATTCAAGTAAGAGTTCATCTATGCGATCATTCACCGCATTTGATATTTGAACGGTATTCGCACCGGATTCGGGCATAATGCTAAGCTGAATCGCTTCTTGCTGATTCGAACGAGTGATCACCTGCTGATCCTCGAGCTCAACACTTACATTAGCCACATCATTTAACGTGATTTCAGCATCAGTAATTGAACTGCCTACCACTACATTCTCTAAGTCTTCAACATTATTTAATTCACTAATGACTCGAGTCGTTAAACTCAAATCATCACGGATAACTGTTCCCCCAGGCAAAGAGATGTCACTGGCTTGAATCGTTGAAACAATATCACTTTGACTTAATCCAGCCTCTTCTAGTTCAGATTGGATTAGCTCTACCTGAATCTCTTCTGTCAAACTCCCACTTTCACCAACACTGGCTACTCCTGGAACTTTCAATAATTCATCTTCAAGATCTTTTACTTGATCTTGGAAATCAATTAAATCATCGTTTGACGTAACAGCCATTTGAATCATTGGCATCATAGACGGATCAAACTTAACAAAGCTTGGTTCATTCGCGTCACTTGGTAAGTTAGCACCTCTGATTGTGTTAATAATGTCTAATTCCACATCATCAATGTTCGTGGACCAGTCGAATTCAAGAATAATCATTGATGTGCCTTCCGTTGAATTAGAAGTCATATTTTTCAATCCAGAAGTTGTAGCTAATTGCTGTTCTAATGGAATAGTAACAGTATCTTCTATTTCGTTCGGATTCACATCACTATAACTTGTTATGACAGCAGCAACTGGGGGATTAATCTCCGGAAAAAGCTGTAGAGGCAGCCGTGATATGGAAACAATACCGATAATAATAAATAATATCATCCCCACTATCGTAAAAACTGGCCTTTTAATTGAAAAATTGATCATGTATGCTGCTCCTCCATCTTCCTATTGTCATTTTTATATGTATGTAGTAAAGAACACACTGATTCTGTCATTATATTCCCTCTTTTTCAAACAAGAAACCTTTTCTATCGTGTCAATTATATGAACAAAAAACAGCCTGTTAAAAACAGGCTGTTTCTATTGTCCTTATTAAGCAAGTTTACTACGTAGGACCATTGGAAGAATTCCACCATGGCGGTAGTAATCGACATCCACGTCACTATCAAAGCGAACAAGCGCTTCAAATGTTGTTACGTTACCAGACTCGTCTGTAGCTGTAACTGTAACGTGTTGACGAGGCTTCACGTCATTTGTGATATCAACACTAATCGCTTCTTTACCTGTTAATCCTAATGATTCAGCTGTATCTCCATCTTTAAATTGTAATGGAAGCACACCCATTAGAACTAGGTTACTACGGTGAATACGCTCGTAGCTTTCTGCGATTACTGTTTTGATTCCAAGAAGATTTGTACCTTTTGCTGCCCAGTCTCTAGAACTTCCCATTCCATAATCCTTACCAGCAAGAATAGCAAGGCTTGTTTCAGTTTCCTTGTATTTCATTGCCGCATCATAGATAGGCATAACTTCTTCAGTTGGCCAGTAGGTAGTGAAACCACCTTCTGTACCCGGTGCTACTTCATTACGAATTCGAATGTTCGCAAATGTACCACGCATCATCACTTCATGGTGACCACGACGAGAACCATATGAGTTAAAGTTACGAGGCTCTACACCCTTGTCGATCAGATATTTACCGGCTTGGAGTTGTTTTACCAATAGCTCCGGTTGGAGAAATATGATCCGTTGTAACAGAATCTCCGAACTTACAAATCACTCGCAGATCAGATAGAGATTCAATCTCTTTAGGCTCCTGAGTTAATCCTTCAAAATAAGGAGGGTCCGCGATATAAGTAGAATCCTCATCCCATTTGTATAAAGAATCATCTGTTGTTTCGATTTCATTCCAACGCTCGTTAGCAGTAAATACATCCGCATATTGTTCTTTAAATAGCTCAGGTGTAACCGTTTCTGCAACAACTTTTTTCACTTCATCAGTTGAAGGCCAGATATCTTTGAAGAATACATCGTTTCCATCTTTATCTTTACCAAGTGGATCATTTTTCAGATCTACATCAACCGTACCCGCTATTGCATAAGCAACAACTAGAGGAGGTGAAGCAAGATAGTTTGCTTTTACTAATGGATGGATACGACCTTCAAAGTTGCGGTTACCAGATAATACTGATGTAACCGTTAAATCATTTTTGGAAATAGCTTCTTCTACCTCAAGCTCAAGTGGGCCTGAGTTCCCAATACAAGTCGTACAGCCGTAACCAACATTATTAAACCCTAATGTGTCCATATAAGATTGTAAACCAGCTTTAGCTAAATATCCTGTTACCACTTTTGAACCTGGTGCCAGTGATGTTTTCACATACTCTGGAACAGTTAATCCAAGTTCTACTGCTTTTTTAGCAACAAGTCCTGCACCAAGCATTACATAAGGGTTAGATGTATTCGTGCAACTTGTGATCGCTGCAATAGCAATTGAACCAGTTTTCATGCTAGTTGTACGACCATCCTTGTACTCAACGTCAACAACTTTATCAAATTCCTTCTTATCAAGACCAAGTCCTTGTGTACCAGATGGAGCAACTACAGCTTTTTTAAATTGTGATTGCATATCTGTCAATGGAATCAAATCTTGAGGACGTTTTGGTCCAGAAAGATTAGCCTCAATTTCAGATAGATCAATTTCAACAATACTTGTGTACGTTGGATCTGGTGTTTCACCAGGCACATAAAATAGTTCGTTTGCTTTGTTATAGTCTTCAACAAGTTGAATTTGCTTCTCTTCTCGACCGGTTAATCTCATGTAATCAAGAGCTTCTGTATCTACCGGGAAGAATCCACAAGTTGCACCATATTCAGGAGCCATGTTCGAAATAGTTGCTCGATCGGCCAATGGCATTTCTGAAAGTCCAGGTCCAAAGAACTCAACAAACTTTCCAACTACTTTTTTCTCACGAAGCACTTGAGTTACTTTAAGCGCAACATCAGTTGCTGTGGTACCGCTTGCTAAATTACCAACAAACTTCACACCAACTACTTCTGGCACTGGGAAATATGAAGGCTGTCCAAGCATTCCTGCTTCAGCTTCGATTCCTCCAACACCCCAACCAAGTACACCAATACCATTAATCATAGTCGTATGAGAATCTGTCCCTACAAGGGTGTCCGGGAAGGCTACTGTATCTTCACCTTGTTTCACAGCTTGTACTACATTAGCCAGATACTCTAAGTTCACCTGGTGAACAATACCTGTTGCAGGTGGAACCGCTTGATAATTATCAAATGCTTTTTTAGCCCAATTTAAAAATTCATAACGCTCTTCATTACGTTCAAATTCCAAGTTCATATTAAAGGCTAAAGAATCACTTGTACCAAACTTATCTACTTGTACGGAATGGTCAATAACCAAATCTACAGGGATTTCAGGATTAATTTCAGTTGGATCTCCACCCATCTTAGCCATAGCTTGTCTAAGTGCAGCTAGATCTACAACCGCTGGTACTCCTGTAAAGTCCTGAAGAATAACGCGCGTTGGTTTAAAAGGAACATCAATTTCCTGTTGGCCAGAAGTTCCCCACTGCGCTAGATTTTCAACATGCTCTTTTTTGATCACATAATCGTCATACTGACGAAGTACTGATTCAAGAAGTACTCTTACTGAAAATGGCAGCTTGCTAATTTGGCCTAAGCCTGCCTTCTCTAGAGCTTCAAGTGCATAATAGTGATATGTTTCTCCCCCGCTCTGAAAGGAAGAACGTGCATTAAATACATCGTTGCTTTTTGACATGTTAGACCCTCCTTCTCAACCTATCTTACCTTAGATCAACATCATTGTCTAAATGTGAGACCTTATTAGAAAGCGCTTAAATATGTATTGATTCGCTCCCCCTAAATAGAATAGCAAAAAAAGGGCAGATTAGAAACTATTTTTCGTGCAAATACTAAAATGAAGACATTAAACATTTAAACATTAGGAGGAA